>JALYTR010000013.1 GCA_030854165.1 Pseudomonadota bacterium
GGCCGCCCGCCGCCTTGGCCACCGCCAGGAGGGCCGGGCCGGCGCACACCAAGCTTTCCTTGTTGGCCAGGGCGACGATCGAACCGGCCCGGGCCGCCGCCAGGGTGGGGGCGAGGCCGGCCACCCCGACAATGGCGGCCATGACCCAGTCGGCGCCCTGCCCAGCCGCCTCGACGATGGCGGCGTCGCCGGCGGCCGCCACGGTTCCCGAACCGGCGAGGCACTCGCGCAGTTCAGGGAGGCGACTTTCGTCCTTGATGACCGCCAGCCTGGGCCTCCACGCCAGGGCCTGGTCAGCCAACAAGGCGACATTTCGCCCCGCGGTAAGGGCGAGGATATCGACCTCGGCCTTCACCTGGGCGAGGAGATCCAGAGTGGAGACACCCACCGAGCCGGTCGAACCCAGAATCACCGCCGTTCGAGCGGACATCAGTGCGCCCAATGTATCTGGACGAATAGACGCGCAACCGCGAAAACCATGACCGCGAACATCAGGCCATCGACGCGGTCGAGCAAACCGCCGTGTCCGGGGATGAGATCGCCCGAATCCTTGACCCCGAACCGTCTCTTCAACATCGACTCCCAAAGATCGCCCGCCATCGTCGCGAGGCCTCCGGCCAATCCGATCGCCGCCGCCCCAATCAGGGAAAGCTGCATGATGCTCGCCGCCACTGCCACCGACGCGGCCATGGCGCCCGCCAGACCTCCAATGAAGCCCGACCATGTCTTATTCGGGGAAAAGCGTGGCCAGAGCTTGGGCCCCTTCAATACGCTGCCGACGAGAAAGGCTGCGATATCGGCCGCCCAGGTGGTGGCGAACAACATCAGGACCCAGCCAAGACCCTGCAACGTCTCGCGAAGCCAGACGATCGCCAGGCAGGCGGGCGCGATATAGAGGACCCCGTAGGCCGCGTCGATGGCCCGCCGCGACGCGCCACGCGCCACCGCGCCCGCCGCCAGGGCGCCAATGCCCACGCAGCCCCAAGCCTCCTTATAGTGGCCGGTGTAGGCTACCAGTATTACCGTCACCACGGCCAGAGTGGTCACCACGGCCGCGCGGGTGGAATGGCGGGATGTAACCATGGCGGCCCATTCGATGGACAGCAGCGCCCCGGCCACGGCGATCAGGATGAGAAAGGGCGCTCGCCACAGAATCGCGGGCCAGTCGAACACCCAGACCGCCCATAGTGAAACCGCCGCCAGAACGACCCCGGAGACCGCCCTGACGCCGAAATTATCCCAGTCGAAGCGTCTAGCTCGCGGCAAGAACGTCATCGACGGGGACGCCGCCGTAGCGCCGCTCACGGGAATGGAAGTCGGTCACGGCGGCTTTCAAGTGCTCGGCGCCATAGTCGGGCCAATAGACATCCTGAAAGATCAGCTCGGCGTAGGCGCATTCCCACAAAAGGAAGTTCGACAGCCGCCGCTCGCAGCCGGTTCTGATGATCAGGTCGGGCGCGCAGGCCGGGGCGGTGGAAAGCTGGGCTTCGAAGACCCTCTCGTCAAGATCGGCGGCGACCGCGCGGCCGCGCTCCACCAGAGCCGCGAACTTGCGAGCCGCGTCGGTGATGTCGGCGCGACCGCCATAGTTGAAGGCGACCTGCAGATGGAACCGGTCATTGCGCGCCGTACGCGCTTCGGCCGCCTCTACGATGGCAAGGATATCAGGGGTCAATCCCACACGCCGCCCGACAATTCGCACCTTCACCCCTTCCCGCTCCAGGCGGGCCAGGTCGCTGGCGAAATAGGCCTTCATAAGGCCGAGAATCTCGGAAACCTCGCTTTGCGGCCGGCTCCAGTTCTCGGTGGAAAAGCCGAACACGGTCAGGCGCTCGATACCCAGCGACGGCGCCCCCTCGACGGTTCGGCGCAGCGCCGCCACCCCGGCGCGATGGCCAAAAGCCCGCGGCAGCCCCCTTTGCGTGGCCCACCGCCCATTGCCATCCATGACGATGGCGACATGCAAACCCGATCGACCGGCGGCAACCGCCGGCGCCCTCGCATGCATGCCGATCGCCGGCGACATCGCTGATTCCTTCTGTCCGCCGTTGGTCTCGCGGAGCCTAGACCTGCATGATCTCTTGCTCTTTGGTTTTCAAGGTCTCGTCAACTTTTCGGACCGCCTCGTCGGTGAGCTTCTGAACCTCGCCTTCCAGGCGTTTGTGATCGTCCTGACTGATCGCCGCATCCTTTTCCGCCTTGCGCAGATCATCCATCGCCTCGCGGCGGACATTGCGCACCGCGACCTTCTGCTGTTCGGCGTATTTTCCGGCCAGCTTTACAAGGTCCCGCCGGCGCTCCTCGGTGAGCGGTGGGATGGGAATGCGCAGGTTCTGCCCTTCGACCACCGGGTTCAATCCCAGGCCAGAATTCCGAATCGCCTTTTCCACCGACACAACCACCGCCTTGTCCCATACGCTCACCGTGATCGACCGCGGTTCGGGTACCGAAACGGCGCCGAGTTGACTGATCGGCATGCGCGATCCGTAGGCCTCCACGTGCACCTGATCGAGCAGGCCCGCCGAGGCGCGCCCTGTCCGCAGGGTGGCGAACTCCTCTTTCAAGGCGTTGACCGCCCTTTCCATGCGTTCGCGATATTTCTTGAGATCGGGTTGTTCGGACGCCATGACCCATCCTTTCCTTTTCGATCAGTGCGCGTCATTGATCGTGGTGAACACGCCGCCGCCCCTCACCACACGCAAGAGGTTCCCGGGCTCGCGAATGGAGAAGACCACGATCGGAATGGCGTTGTCGCGCATCAAGGCGATCGCCGAGGCGTCCATGACCTTGAGATTTTTCGACAGAACCTCGTGGTAGCTTAGGCGCTCATAGCGTTTCGCCTCCGGATCCCGCTTGGGATCGGCGGTGTAGACACCATCGACACTGGTTCCCTTGAACAGGGCGTCGCAGCCCATCTCGGCGGCGCGCAAAGCGGCGGGCGTGTCGGTGGTGAAAAAGGGCGCGCCTAGGCCGGCGGCGAAAATCACCACTCGGCCTTTTTCCAGGTGCCGCAGCGCGCGGCGACGGATATAAGGCTCGCACACCGCGTCCATGGGAATGGCCGATTGGACGCGGGTATGCACGCCGGCCTTCTCCAGGGCGCTCTGCAGGGCCAGGGCGTTCAGGACGGTGGCCAGCATGCCCATGTAGTCGGCGCTGGCGCGTTCCATCCCTCGACCGGCCATTGAGACGCCGCGCAATATGTTTCCCCCTCCTGTCACCAGGCAAAGCTCGATGCCGCCCTTGACCACGGCGGCAATGTCCGCGGCCACGGCGTCGAGGGTGGTCATGTCGATGCCGAAGGGCGCGTCGCCCATCAGCACTTCACCCGAGACCTTCAGCAGGATCCGGCGATAGGGCGGAGGCGGATCGGTCATGGCGGGCTCATCCTATCGACTCGCGCCCATCATGGATGGGTTTCCTTACGATCCTAGCGCGGGCCGGTCATGGCCGCCACTTCAGCCGCGAAATCTTCCGGACCCTTGTCCACGCCCTCGCCCAGGGCGAGCCGGGCGAATCCCTTGACGGCCACCGGCGAGCCGACGGCCTTGGCGGTTTCCGCGACCAGTTGCTCGATCGTCCGGGCGGGATCGCGGACATAGGCCTGCTTCAAAAGCACGGCCTCTTCATAGAACTTGCGGATACGGCCCTCGACCATCTTTTCAGCCACGGCGGCCGGCTTGCCCGAGGCGATCGCCTGTTCGGTGAAGATGGCCCGCTCGCGCTCCACCGCGGCCGGGTCCAAATCTTCCACCGACAGCGACAGCGGCGCGGTGGCGGCCACGTGCAGGGCGATGTCGCGGCCGAGCGCCTTGAGCGCCGCCTTGTCGCCGGCGCCCTCAACGGCCACCAGAACCCCAATCCGGCCAAGATCGACCGCGCCGGCCACCGCGCCGTGGGTGTAGGCGCCAATGGCGCCCTCCTTCACGTGAAACCGAGCCGCACGGCGCAGCACCATGTTCTCGCCGATGGTGGCGATCAGGTGGTTGACCGCGTCGGCGATCGTGTCGCCGCCATCGATCCTGGCTGCGCGCAGCGCTTCGACATCGCCCTCCACGCCCAGGGCGGTGGCGGCGATCTTGCGTGCGGCTGTCTGGAAGCTTTCGTTTCGGGCGACGAAATCGGTTTCGGCGTTGAGCTCGATGACCGTCGCAGTCATGCCCGCGCCATCGTCGCGGACGGCCAGGGCCACGACACCCTCAGCCGCCACCCGGTTGGCTTTCTTGGCCGCCTTGGAGAGACCCTTGGCGCGCAGCCAATGGACTGCGGCCTCCATGTCGCCACCGGTTTCCTGCAGGGCCTTCTTGCAGTCCATCATGCCGACCCCGGACTTGTCGCGCAGCGCCTTCACCAGCGCGGCAGTGATTTCGGCCATGGTTTCAACTTCGCATCTGGAGGGAATGTCGGCGACCGCGATCTCGTGGCGCCAGCGGATAGGTGGAAGGCTTATCGCCCGCCGCGTTCAGCTTTCAACAACCGCCTCGACCGGCGAAGGTTCGGGGGCGGCTTGCGTGGCCGGCGGCTCTTCAGCCGTTTCGGCGGCGACCGAAGCGGTCTCGATTTCAGGTTCAGCTGTCGCCTCGGGTTCGAGTGCTGCTTCCGGAGCCGTCGCTTCCTCGGCCGGTTCGGCGGCCGTCGAGACCGTCTCGGGCGCCGGCTCGGGTTCGGCGTCGGCTTGCGGTTCGGGGGCGGCGGCCTCGGGGACACCGGTGAAGGCGGCCTCGAGTTCCGGCTCGGAAGCGACCGCCGGCTCGGGTTCGGCGGGGGCTTCGGCGGCGGCGCTCATGCGCAGGGTAGGCTCCACCGGCGCCTCGGCGGCACCGATGTCCACGCCCATGGCCACCTGGCTTTCGGTAAGGCCGTCCAGCACGGCGTCGGCCACCAGGTCGCAATAGAGCTGCAAGGCCCGCGCGGCGTCGTCGTTGCCAGGAACCGGGAAGGTGATGCCGATCGGATCGCTGTTGGTGTCGAGAATGGCCACCACCGGGATGTTGAGCTTGCGCGCCTCCAGGATGGCGATGGCCTCCTTGTTGGTGTCGATCACGAACATCAGGTCGGGAATGCCGCCCATGTCCTTGATGCCGCCCAGGGAAAGCTCCAGTTTCTCCCGCTCGCGGGTAAGCTTGAGCAATTCCTTCTTGGAGCGTCCGCCGGCGTCGCCGCCATCGAGCACGCCTTCGAGCTCGCGCAGACGGGCGATGGAGCCCGAGATCGTCCGCCAGTTCGTCAAGGTTCCGCCGAGCCAGCGATGATTGACGTAGTATTGCGCGCAGCGCTTGGCGCCGGCAGCCACCGGCTCGGATGCCTGGCGCTTGGTGCCGACGAAGAGGACCCGGCCGCCCGACGCCGCCACTTCGCGCACCTTCACCAGGGCCTGGTGCAGCAGCGGCATGGTCTGGGAAAGATCGATGATATGGATATTGGCGCGGGCGCCGAAGATGTAGCGTTCCATCTTCGGGTTCCAGCGATGCGTCTGATGGCCGAAGTGGGCGCCAGCTTCCAAGAGCTGACGCATGGTGAAATCGGGTAGCGCCATGAACCTTTGTCCTTCTTCCGGTTCGAGCCTCCGCGGAACCAACCCCTCGTCGAAGAGGGGACCGGAACGGAAATTCGCGGGAATTTAAGCCCGCGCCTCGCCGAACGTCCGCGTGCGTGATGGCCGGGTGAATAGGCGTAATCGGCAGGCGGCGCAAGGCCGCCATCTTGCGTCTTTACATGTCCTCCATGGCCGCCACGCCCGGAGCGATCTTCAAGGCGCCGCGGACCGCGGGATCCAGCAAATAGCGGCCGGGGAGTTTCATTTCGACCTCGCGGCCTCCGGCGAAGGCGGCCACGAAGATGATCTCGCCGCCCCCGCTGGAGGCCGGCGTCAGGCGCGCCTTCAAGACTTTCAGTTCGGTCACGGCCGGCGAGACGTGGATACGAAGACCGGCGCGGACCTTTTCGATGGCCCGCTCCAGAGGTTCGGCGTCGTCGCCAAAGAAGCGCACCTCGCCGTCGGCGGTCCTGGCGCGAACCTTCAGGACAATCGCCCGGCCCGGCTCCAGCAGGTCTCTGCACCGCCTCAGGATTTCGGGTGGGAACAACACTTCGTATTCGCCGGTGGGATCGGAAAGGGAAACAAAGGCAAACTTGCCGCCGCCGCCCGCCGAACTGCGCTCCTGGCGCCGACGAACCATGCCCGCCATGCGGAAGGCCTCGGCGCCGTTGGCCGCCGCCGCCAAGGCATCGACCAGAAGCGTGGTCCGGTGACGGCGCAACACCTCGATCATGTCGTCCAGCGGATGACCGCTCAGATAGAAGCCCACCGCCGTCAGTTCTTCGTCAAGCTGTTGGACTGGATTCCACGGCTCGGTCTTGGGCAGTCGCGGCCGGGCGGCTTCGGCCTGTTCGCCAAACAGGCTCTCCTGCGCCGAAGCGCGGTCGGCGGCCATGCTCTGGGCGTAGGCGATCAGGGTTTCGGCGCCCGCCACGATCTGAGCCCGATTGGGATGGAGACCGTCGAAGGCGCCGGCGCGGGCCAGACTTTCCAAGGCCCGCTTGTTGACATGCCTTGGATCGACCCGCTCGAGAAAATCGAACAGGTCGGCGAACCGGCCGCCGCTTTCGCGCACCTCCGCCACATGGGCCATGGCCTGAGCGCCGACGTTGCGCACCGCGCCGAGGGCATAGAGCACCTGACCCCCGGACACCTCGAAGTCCGCTCCCGAGCGGTTCACGTCGGGAGGCAGGATGACAACTCCCCGCCGCTTGGCGTCCTGGTAGAAGACGGCCAGCTTGTCAGTGTTGGAGAGATCCAGGCTCATGGAGGCGGCGAAGAACTCCACCGCCGCATTGGCCTTGAGCCACGCGGTCTGGTAGGCGATCAAGGCGTAGGGCGCGGCGTGGCATTTGTTGAAGCCATAGCCGGCGAACTTGGCCATCCGCTCGAACATGTCGTCGGCCGCGCCGGGCGCGACATCGTGCTTGGCGGCCCCAGAGAGGAAACGGGCCCTCTGCTGGTCCATCTCCTCCTTCTTCTTCTTGCCCATGGCCCGGCGCAGGAGATCCGCCTCGCCCAGGGAGTATCCGGCCAGGATCTGGGCGATCTGCATCACCTGTTCCTGATAGACGATCACCCCGAACGTCTCGGCCAGGGCCGCCTCGAGGCCGGGCAGGATGTCCACCGGCCGGCGCCCCATCTTGCGGTCCACATAGTCGTCGATGAAATCCATCGGTCCGGGCCGATAGAGGGAGATCAGGGCGGTGATTTCCTCCACCGACGCCGGGCGCAGCTTGCGCAAGGTGTCGCGCATGCCCTGGCCTTCCATCTGGAACACCCCAACGGTGTGTCCCGAGGCGATCAGCTCGTAGGTGGCGGCGTCGTCCAGGGGCAGCCGCTCCAGCGCCACCCCGGCGCCTCGCCGCTCCAGATGTTTCACCGCGCGGTGGATGACGGTCAGAGTCTTGAGGCCCAGGAAGTCGAACTTCACCAGACCGGCGCTTTCCACCCATTTCATGTTGAACTGGGTGGCCGGCAGGGAGGCGCGCGGGTCGAGGTAGAGCGGGGTCAGTTCGGTGAGCGGTCGGTCGGCGATGACCAGGCCGGCGGCGTGGGTGGAGGCGTTACGGTACAGCCCCTCGAGTTGAAGGGCGATCTCCAACACCTGGGCCACCGCCTCGTCGTCGCGCCGCGCCGCCTGCAGGCGGGGCTCCATCTCAATGGCTCGCGCCAGAGTGACGGGGTTGGCCGGATTGTTGGGGATCATTTTGGCCAAGCGGTCCACCAGGCCGAGCGGAAGCTGCATCACGCGGCCCACATCGCGCAGCACGGCGCGCGCCTGCAGGGTCCCGAAGGTGATGATCTGGGCGACCCGATCGCGCCCATAGCGCGCCTGGACATAGGCGATCACCTCCTCCCGTCGCTCCTGGCAGAAGTCGATGTCGAAGTCGGGCATGGAGATGCGCTCGGGGTTCAGGAACCGCTCGAACAACAGGCCAAAACGCAGGGGATCGATGCCGGTGATCATGAGCGACCAGGCCACCGCCGACCCCGCTCCCGATCCCCGCCCCGGCCCCACCGGAATGTCGTGCGCCACGGCCCATTTCATGAAGTCAGAGACGATCAGAAAATAACCGGCGAAACCCATGGACTGGATGACGCCGATCTCACGCTCCAGGCGCGCCCAATAGACGTCCTCGCCGTCCGCCGGCGGGGCGGAGGCGAGACGCGCGCGCAGACCCTCACGCGCCTGCTGGGCCAATTCCTCATTCTCCGAGCGGCCGGCCACGGTGGGAAAGCGCGGCAGGATCGGATCGCGTTTCTTGACCATGAAGGCGCAACGACGGGCGATCTCGACGGTGTTGTCGCAGGCCTCCGGCAGGTCGGCGAACAGCCGGCGCATGTCGGCGGCCGGCTTGAACCAATGCTCGGAAGTGACTCGCCGGCGATCCTCCTGGTCCACGAAGGCGCCGTCGGCGATGCACAACAAGGCGTCGTGCGCCCGCCAGGTGCGGGCCTGGGCGAAATGAACGTCGTTGGTGGCTACAAGCGGCGCGTCGTTGGCATAGGCCCATGCCACCAGTCCCGGTTCGGCCGCTGCCTGGCTGGCCAGGCCGTGGCGCTGCAGCTCCACATAGAATCGGTCGACAAATACCCGCCGCATCTCGGCGAGGGCCGCGCCGCCCTCGGCCGCCCGACCGGCGGCGAAGAGGGGATCGACCGGTCCGTCCGAGCCGCCGGAAAGCAGGATCAAACCTTCAGCGTGACGGGCGAGCTTGCTCCAGGTCACGTTGGGCGCCTCGGCGGCTTCGACCTCCAGGAAGGCGGCGGACGACAATTCGCAGAGATTGCGGTAGCCGGTCTCGTTCTGGGCCAGCACGGCCACCGTCGGCGTCCGAGCCCAGCGCTGCGGCGGCCCTTCCCCGATGCCGGTCACCGGCAGGGCGCACCCGACGATCGGCTGAACCCCGCTTTCGCGCGTGATCACGGAGAATTCCAGAGCGCCAAACAGATTGGCCCGGTCGGTCAGGGCCACCGCCGGCATACCCACCGCGGCCGCCAACGTTCCGATGGCGTCCGCCTTGATGGCCCCTTCGAGGAGGGAATAGGCCGAGCGGACACGCAGATGGACAAATCCTTCCGCCTCGACCGCCATGGCGCGCTCCCTTGAGATTTAGATCAGTTCCGACTCAGCCAGCGAGTTGGGCGACCTGACAAACCATCCAAACGAACCCAGCCACCGAAGCAAGCGCCAGGGACTCACGCGCGAAACGAATCATGGGGATAGTCCTCCTATTTGCACCTGACCGCCCTATGTTCTTGTTTTGTTCGCCCGTCAATAGGGACCATTCACGCAAATTCGCAGCCCACCCTCCGGACCACCGGCGGGTCGGGCGCTGGGCGCCGCCATGGAACGCCGTGCCGGCTGAGCGGTTTATCGACTCGGCATCCGAAGGCGCCTGACAACATGATCTTCCTCAGCGCCGCCGCGCCGTGGCTGGCTCGTATCCTCCTGGTGGTGTTGTTTCCATTCAGCGCCCTCGACAAGATCCTGGGCTGGAAGGGCGCGCTGGCGCAGGCCAATTCCAGTTTCCTGCCCGGCGGCGGTGTGCTTCTCGTGGCGGCCATCATCGTGGAGATCGCCGCGCCGGTGTGCATCGTCCTGGCCTGGCATGACCGCCTGGCCGCATTTGTCCTGGCCGGTTTCTGCGCGGTGACCGCCCTCCTCTACCACGACTTCTGGAAATATTCTGATTTCTGGGCGCCCGGCGAGAGCCGTTCGCGAACGGAGTTCTGGGATTTCTTGAAGAATCTCGGGCTGGCGGGCGGCCTGCTGCTGGTCGTTCTCGCCACCCATCCCGCGCCCCTCGCCTGGGTGATCGCGCACCCGCTGTCTTCGACTCCGGTTGATGCGCGAGAGCCCTGACATGACCGCGCCCACCCTCGCCTACTGGCACGTCTGGACCGACGCCGACGGCGTGAGCCGCCAGACGCGGCGCCAGATCGAACCCTTCAAGTTGAGCGCCATCGCCACAGGCGCCTCACCTCAGTGGCAACACCCGGAAGAAACACCGGGCGCCCGGGTCAACTTCAGCATCCTTCCGGTGGGATGGACCGCTGACTGGCACGAAAATCCCAGACCACAGTGGATCCTTCCCTTGTCTGGTCGCTGGTTCGTCGAATCCATGGACGGTCAGCGCATCGAGATGGGGGCCGGAGATCTCTCGCTAGGGGAAGATCAGAAAACGCGCGCCGACGCCCAAGGCCGCAAGGGACATCGCTCCGGCGTCCTGGGCGACGAAGCGGTGACGCTGATGATCGTGCAGCTTGCCGAGTCTCGCGAGCCATGACCGGGTCGGCCGCATGAACCACATTGAGGTCATCGATCCGGCGTTCTTCACCTATGTGATGAGCAACGCGCCGCTCCAGAAACTGGCCGACGGTTTCGCCTGGCTCGAAGGGCCGGTGTGGTTCGCCGACCAGCAAGCGCTGCTGTTCAGCGACATTCCAAACGACCGGATTTTCCGCTGGAGCGAGGCCGGCGGCGTCCAGGTTTTCCGGCAACCCTCCCGGTTCGCGAATGGCCAGACCCGCGACCGGCAAGGCCGCCTGATCACCTGCTCGCACCAGGACCGCTGCCTCTACCGGACCGAATACGACGGAACTCTCATCACTCTCGCCGATCGTTTCGAGGACCGGCGGCTCAACTCGCCCAACGACGTGGTGGTCAAATCCGACGATACGATCTGGTTCACCGACCCCCATTACGGGATCATGACTAACTATCAGGGCTTCAGGGCGGACGCTGAACTGCCCTGCAACGTCTATCGCCTCGACCCCAGATCAGGCGAACTGGCGGTCGTCGCGGGCGACTTCCAGGGCGCCAACGGCCTGTGCTTTTCCCCTGACGAGGGCCGGCTTTATATTTCCGAGACCGGACGCATGTTCGATTCCGATCCGCTGCAACATATCCGCGTCTTTGAACTCTCCGACGACGGGGCGCGCCTGACTGGCGGGCGGGCGTTCCACAAGGTCGCGCCGGGTGCGGCCGACGGCATGCGGTGCGACGAGGAGGGCAATCTGTGGACCAGCGCCGCCGACGGCGTTCACTGCGTCGCGCCCACCGGCGAACTCATCGGAAAGATCCTGGTCCCGTCCCTGGTCTCCAACCTGACTTTTGGCGGCCGCGCCAGAAGCCGGCTATTCATCTGCGCCTCCAATACCCTTTACGCCATTTACCTCAATCGGCGCGGCGCCCAGACGCCATGAGGGCTGTCCGCCTGCGCTCTATCCAGCTCAACGTGGCCGACCTGGCGCGCGCCGAGCGCTTCTATCGCGCGGCCCTGGGGTTCGAGATCTGGGCGGCGAACGCGGGGGCGACGTTCACCTCCCTCGCCATGCGTCTGGGGACCGACGAGATCGAACTCATGGCGTATGACACGCTCGGCGCCCCCTACCCCGCCGACAGCCGGTGCATCGATCTGTGGTTCCAACACTTCGCCATCGTGGTCGATGACATGGACAAAGCCTGCGAGCGCCTCTGCGAGGCCGAACCCATCCACGCGATCAGCCGGGGCGGACCCCAGCGCCTTCCACCGAACGCCGGCTCGGTCACCGCGTTCAAATTCCGCGATCCCGACGGCCATCCGCTGGAACTGCTGCACTTTCCCACCGCGAGCGCGCCGCCGCGCTGGACCCGGCCACGCGAGGGGGCGATCTTTCTCGGCATAGATCATTCGGCCATCACCGTGGCCGATAGCGCCGCGAGCATCGCCTTCTATAGCGAGCATCTCGGCCTTACGGTCACCGCTCGATCGCTCAATCGCGGTCCCGAACAGGACTTTCTGGACGATACGCCGGGCGCGGTCGTCGAGGTGACGGCTCTTTCGCCCGCCGAATCGGACAGCCCTCACGTAGAACTCCTGCGCTACCGCGAGCCGCCCGGCGGTCGCGAGATGAGCGGCCATGATGGGCCCAGCGACATCGCCGCCACGCAACTGGTCTTCGAGGGTCAACGCCCGGGCGGCGCCCTACGCGATCCTGACGGGCACAGGCTGGCGCTGAGGCCAGCTGGCTGGCTTCAAGTGGAAACCGCATCGCCGAGCCTAGTCGATGCGCCCCCTCTCCGCACCTAGGCCCCGATGCTGGCCATATCGACCTTGAAACCGGGACCCATGGTCGAAGAGAGGCTGACGCGTTTGATGTAGATGCCCTTCGCCCCCGACGGCTTGGCGCGGGCGAGGGCGTCCATCAGGGCCTTGACGTTGGCGGTGATCGCCTCGTCCGTGAAACTGGCCTTGCCGACTCCGGCGTGGACGATGCCGGCCTTTTCGACCCGGAATTCGATGGCGCCGCCCTTGGCGTCCTTGACCGCCTGGCCAACGTTGGGCGTGACGGTGCCGACCCTGGGATTGGGCATCAGGCCGCGAGGGCCAAGAATCTTGCCCAGCCGCCCAACCAGGGCCATCATGTCGGGCGTGGCGATCACCCGGTCGAACTCCATGAAGCCGCCCTGGATGCGCTCCACCAGATCTTCGGCCCCGACGACCTCCGCCCCGGCCGCCCTGGCCTCCTCCGCCTTGGCGTCCTTGGCTATAACCGCGACACGCACGTCGCGCCCGGTGCCGGAGGGCAACGAGACGACCCCGCGCACCTGCTGGTCGGCATGGCGCGGATCGACGCCCAGATTGACCGCGATCTCGACGCTTTCGTCGAATTTAGCGGTGGCGTTGGCCTTGACTAGCTTGACGGCCTCCGAAAGGCCGTGGATCGCGTTGCGGTCGCCGGACCAGGCCTGGATACGTTTGGCTTGCTTGGTCATGTTCAGGCTTCCACGACGCGAAGGCCCATGGCCCGGGCCGAGCCTTCGATGATCCTGGCCGCGGCCTCGATATCGTTGGCGTTGAGATCCTTCATCTTCACCTGGGCGATCTCGCGCAACTGAGCGCGGGTCACGCTGCCGACGGTTTCGCGGCCGGTCTTGCCCGAACCCGACTTGATGCCTACCGCCTGCTTGAGAAAATGGGTGGCCGGGGGCGTCTTGGTGACGAAGGTGAAGCTCTTGTCCTGATAGACGGTGATCACCGTCGGCAGGGGCGTACCCTTCTGAACATTCTCCGTGCGTGCATTGAATTCCTTGCAGAAGCCCATGATGTTGACGCCACGTTGACCAAGCGCCGGCCCGATGGGAGGCGAAGGCGTGGCGGCGCCGGCGGCGACCTGCAATTTGATGTATCCCAGAATTTTCTTGGCCATGATCTCCTCTTTCGCCGGCTATCCGGCGTTTGTGCCGTGGTGCGGGGTGGCGCCCCTCCCACGGATTTGAAAAACATGGAGCGCGGGCGTCCCGCTCGCGCTCCTCTTCTACTATACCCCCCTAGCTGGTCTTCTCCACCTGGGCGTATTCCAGTTCCACCGGCGTGGCGCGGCCGAAGATTGAGACCGTCACCCGCAGACGCGCGCGGTCTTCATCGACCTGCTCCACCGAGCCATTGAAGCTCGCGAACGGACCGTCGACCACGCGGACCGCCTCGCCGATCTCGAAAGTGATGGTGGGCTTGGGCCGCTCGACGCCTTCCTCAATGGCCCCGATTATGCGGGCGACCTCACGCTCGGTGACGGGCATGGGTTTGGAGCCCGATCCGAGAAATCCGGTCACCTTCGGGGTGTTCTTGACCAGGTGATAGGCCTGGTCGGAAAGATCCATCTTCACCAACACATAGCCCGGAAAGAACTTGCGCTCGGCGTTGATCTTGCGACCACGGCGGATTTCGATCACGTCCTCGGTAGGCACCAGGATTTCGGAAAAACTGTCGTCGAGTCCTTGGCTATGCGCCTGCTCGCGGATGGCTTCGGCGACCTTTTTCTCGAAATTCGAATAGGCGTGGACGATGTACCACTTGTGATCGGGATTGGCGGCGTGGCCTTGAGAGTCGGTCATCTTAAGGAATCTCGCCTGTTACGCGTTGGCCAATTTCAGAATGGCGCCGATCGCCACATTCAGAACCGCGTCCACGCCGAAGAAGAAGAAGGCGGTCAGAATGACCATGATCCCGACCATGATCGAGGTGATCCAGGTTTCCTTCCAACTGGTCCACGTCACCTTTCGCGCCTCGGCGCGAACCTCGCGCAGGAACTGGATCGGACCCACGCGCTTCTTCGCCGGCGCGGCGGGCGATCCGCTGGCGCCCCCGGCGGTCGCCGGCAGCGGCGTCCGCCGGCGAAGCGCGGTCTGGACGATGTCTTGATCCTTGGCCATGGCGGCCTTCGTCTCTTTCTTAAGTTCAACTCGATCCGGGCGGACCGCGCCCCTGTTGGGCCTTAAACGGACAAGTGGCAGGAGTGGGGGGACTCGAACCCACGACCCTCGGTTTTGGAGACCGATGCTCTACCAGCTGAGCTACACTCCTTCGAACGGGCGCGCTGCTTAGCACATAGCGCGGGCGCCTCCCTCTCTTTTATGGAGAGGGAGGACAGCACCCTACTCGATGATCTTGGCCACCACGCCGGCGCCAACGGTGCGTCCGCCTTCGCGGATGGCGAAGCGCAGCTTTTCCTCCATGGCGATGGGCGTGATCAGTTCCACATCCAGCTCGGCGTTGTCGCCGGGCATGATCATTTCGACGCCTTCCTTGAGCTTGATGATGCCGGTCACGTCGGTGGTGCGGAAATAGAACTGCGGCCGGTAGTTGGTGAAGAACGGCGTGTGGCGGCCACCCTCGTCCTTGGTGAGGATATAGGCCTCGGCCACGAACTTGGTGTGCGGGGTGATCGAGCCTGGCTTGCACAGCACCTGGCCGCGCTCGACGTCCTCGCGCTTGGTGCCGCGCAGCAGCACCCCGACGTTGTCGCCAGCCTGGCCCTGATCGAGAAGCTTGCGGAACATTTCGACGCCCGTGCAGATGGTCTTCTGGGTCGGGCGAAGGCCGACGATCTCGACTTCCTCGCCAACCTTGATCACCCCACGCTCGATCCGGCCGGTGACCACCGTGCCGCGTCCGGAGATCGAGAACACATC
>JALYTR010000014.1 GCA_030854165.1 Pseudomonadota bacterium
CGACCACGGCGGCGACTGTTTCGCGGCCATCCGCGAGAAGGACATCCTGGTCCACCACCCTTTCGAGAGTTTCGACGTGGTGGTTCAGTTCCTGCTGCAGGCGGCGCGCGATCCCAATGTGCTGGCGATCAAGCAGACCCTCTACCGCACCTCAAAAGACAGCCCCATCGTCGCCGCTCTTATCGAGGCGGCCGAGAACGGCAAGAACGTGGTCGCCCTGGTGGAGATCAAGGCGCGCTTCGACGAAGAAGCGAATCTGAAATGGGCCCGCGACCTGGAACGCGCCGGCGTCCATGTCGTCTTCGGCTTCGTCGAGTACAAGACCCACGCCAAGCTGTCGCTGGTCATCCGCCGCGAGGGCGAGACGCTCAGGGCCTACTGCCACTACGGCACCGGCAACTATCATCCGGTCACCGCAAAAATCTACACCGACCTGTCCCTCTTCACCACCGACCCGGCCCTGGGACGCGATAGCGGGCGCCTGTTCAACTACATCACCGGCTACGCCCAGCCCGAACGACTGGAAAAACTGTCGTATTCGCCGATCACCATGAAAGCGGACCTCTTGCGGCTCATCGAAGCCGAGGCGGCCAACGCCCGCCAGGGCAAGCCGGCCGCCATCTGGGCCAAGATGAACGCTCTGGTCGATCCGGAGATCATCGACGCCCTCTACGCGGCGAGCGGCGCCGGCGTCGCCATCGAACTGGTGATCCGCGGCATTTGCTGCCTGCGGCCGGGAATCCCCGGCCTTTCCGACAACATCCGGGTCAAGAGCATCATCGGCCGCTTCCTCGAGCACGCCCGCATCGTCGCCTTCGCCAACGGCAAGCCCATGCCGTCGACCGAGGCGCGGGTGTTCATCAGCTCGGCCGACTGGATGCCGCGCAACCTCGACCGGCGGGTCGAGGTGATGACGCCGGTGGAAAATCCCACCGTCCACCAGCAGGTGCTACAACAGATCATGGTCGCCAACCTCAATGACGAGGCGCAGAGTTGGCGACTGGACGGGGCGGGCGCCTATCACCGTTCGGTCGGCTGGAACCGCAAGGGCGCCTTTTCCGCCCACGACTATTTCATGACCAACCCTTCCCTGTCGGGCCGGGGTCACAAGGTGAAGGACCGGCCGCGCGCCTTCGAGCATGTCGGCGCCCGAGCGCTTTCCGCCAAAGCCGGAATTGATTTTACGACCGGAAAGCGCTCGAGTGTTTGAGACAGAGCCTGTTCATCCCGGTCGGGTTGCTTCAACCCGATCGGGACAGGCTCTGGGCGATAGGCCGGGAGAGACAGGCGCCGCCGTCATCGACGTCGGTTCCAATTCCGTCCGCCTGGTTCTCTACCGGCTGGAAGGCCGCGCCCTGTGGACCGTCTATAACGAAAAGGTGCTGGCGGGACTTGGTCGCGATCTGGCCACGAGCGGACGCCTTTCCCCGGACGGAATCTCGACCGCGCTGAGTTCCCTCAACCGGTTTCGCGCCTTGCTGGACGCCGGCCGGCCGGGACGGATCTTCGCCGCCGCCACCGCCGCCGTGCGGGACGCGGCCGATGGGCCGGCCTTCTGCCGCCGGGTTGAGGAGGAGACCGGCCTGAACTTGCGGGTTCTGAGCGGCAAGGAAGAGGCGCGATATGGCGCGTTGGGTGTATTGGCCGGCGCGCCTGGCTCTCGCGGCGTGGTCGGCGATCTGGGCGGGGCCAGCCTGGAATTGACGCGCCTGACCGGCGGCGAGCCGGCGAGGGGCCTCACCCTTCCTCTGGGCCCGTTCGCTCTGGGCGAAGGGGTTCGTTTCGACGCGAGCCGGGTGCGCGCGGCGGTGATCAAGCACGTCGATCCCATCGCCCCATCCTTCAGCGCCGACACCCTGAACGCGGTCGGCGGCGCGTGGCGAAACCTCGCCCTTCTTCACATGAGAATGTCAGATTATCCGCTTGGTATCGTGCATCAATATGAACTCGGCCGTCGCGAGGCGCTGGACGCCGCCCGTTTCATCGGCCAGCAGTCGCGCGGCTCGCTGGAGCGAATCGAAGGCATCTCCCGGCGCCGGGTGGAGGCCCTGCCTCACGCCGCCGTGGTGCTGGAAACCCTGATCGAGCGGCTGAACATCCAGCGCGTGGTGATGTCGGCCTACGGCCTGCGCGAGGGCCTCCTTTTCGAAACCTTGAGCCCCGCATTGCGCGCCCGCGACCCCCTGGTGGACGGCTGCGCCGCCCTGGGCCCCCGGCAGGCGACAGCCGAGGCCCTGGGCGCCGCCCTCGAAGCGTGGCTGGCCCCCGCCTTTGGCAAGCTGGCGCCCGTGTTCGGCGAGCGCGACCCCATCCTCATCGCGGCCGCCTGCCGCCTGGCCGAACTGGGCGCCCATCTGCATCCCGAACACCGAGCCGATCTGATCTTCGATCAGGTGTTGCGCGCGCCTATCCCGGGCATGGACCATGCCGAGCGCGCCTTCCTGGCCAGTGCTGTCTTCTCGCGCCACACCGCATCCATGGCGGTGCGCGAACCCCGCACGATCAACCGCCTGCTCACCAGCGAGCGCCTGCAGCGCGCACGAGCCCTGGGAGCCGTCCTGCGCCTCGGCTGTGACCTCTCCGGCCGCATCCCCGCCCTCCTCGCCCACGCCCGCCTCGACTTCAAACCCAATACGGTCGTCGTGTCGGCGGAGGAGGATTGGACGGCGACCCTGCTAGGTGATCACACCGCCAAACGCGCTGCGACCTTGGCGGGGCTGCTGGAGCGGGATTTCAAGTTGAGGGCGGTGGTGGCGCCAATTTAAACCATCGGCGATCCCAGGCGCGGGGCCGAGAAAATCTGATCGGGGGCGTAGGGCCCGCATCGTTCGGCCTGGAGGCGCGCCCCCTGCTGTCCGATCAGGCCGCCGTTTCCGACTTTCGCGGTTTCGACGCCGAGGCAGAGGCCGGCGCCGGAAACCAATGCGCCGCTGCGATGATAGGCGAAATGCTGGGACGGGCCTTCGTCGCAAGCGGCGGTCCGCGCCGGGCCGCCTCTGGCGTCGGCGGCGAGGCAAGTGGACGTCGTCGCCTGCCGGATACGGCCGCTGGGCTCCATGCTCCATTGTTGCCTGGCGCCGCCGGAACAGCTTTGCGTCGTCACCACGCCATCCCCGCGGGCCTCTAGACACAGCGGCGGCGTGGCGAAAGCCGCCTGCGCGGCGGTGATCTGGCCGGTCGGCGTCAACCTGGCGCAGGCGGCGGGCGCCACGCGAAACATCATGTTGTCATGCGGTTCAATATGGCCGGAGACCGCATCGCGCGCGTCGATCACCCGGGTTTGTCCGCTCCACACATCGGTGAGGGTCAGGGCGCATGGCGTCGGCGTCACACCGAGCCGCGAAAGGGGCAGGGCGTAGTCGATGGGGATCGGATTCTTGTTCAGGACCAGGAAGGCGAACCCGCCATCCGCCAGCGGCTTCAGCGCGATATCGACGCCGGTGTCGTCGGCGGAATTGTCTCGGAGGACGCGATAGCCACCGGCGCCCAGGGCATCCTGGTCGATGGCGATGGCGCGGGCGTTTCGCAGGATGGCGAGCGAGGCGGCGAAATGGGGGTCCGAGGGGTTCCGGGCAAGTTCGCGCACATCGGCGCTGATGATCAGGGGCGCGCCCATGATCGACCACAGGCCCATCTGGCTGCGTTCCTCGGCGGTGGTCAGGCCGTCGTCGCCGATCAGCAGTTGATCGGCGTCGTTCCAGTCGCCAGCGGCCACGTAGCGCGACAGGGCGACCGTGTCGGTGTAGGCCTGATAGACCCCCTCCTCATAGCCCTGCGCCGCGTCATTGAAGCTCCACGGATCGTAGAGGGAGCGACCATTGGGGCCGACATGGGTGATGCGGATGTCGGGGGCGACCCGCCACATCTGGCCGAGCGGGCGGACCCACGCCATCGACTGGTACTTCATCGGGTCGGTCGGCGCGTACTGGGCCGGCGCGGACTCGTCGAACAGGATTTTGCGCGGGCCATGGGCGGTGGCGCGGCCGAGGGCCTCCGCCATCTGGCGAAAGAGGGCCGGCAACTCCGCGTCCGAGGCGCCGCAGTTGTCGAGTTTCAGAAAGTCGACGCCCCAGGCGGCGAAGCGCGCCGCATCCTCGTCCTGATGGCCTTCCTCCCCGGCGGCGACGAGCTGGCAGGTGCTCTTGCCCGAGGTGTTGTAGAGCCCACCCTCCAGGCCCATCCGATGAAGCGCCGCCATGTAGCCGGTCAGGTCAGGACCGAAACCCGGCTGCCGGCTGGGATGCTTGTAGGACCCCCAATGGCCTATGCCGTGTAATTGGCCATCGCCCCCACGTTCCATCCAGCAGTCATCGACGACGACCATCCGATAGCCGGCCTGAGCCAAGCCCGTGGCGACCAGCGCGGCGCCCTGATCGAGCATGAAGTCCTGAAATCCATAGGTCGCGGCGTCGCGTCCATTGAGCGGCGCCTGAGGCAGGCATTGGAACCGCGCCCAATTATTGAAACCCATCGGCGGCGTGGTGGCGATTGGGCGGTTGGTGTTGACGGCGAGAGGGTCGGCCGAGGCGGCTGCGCCAAAGCCGGCCGCTATAAGCATGGCCGCCGCAATTAAGAGCAAAAAAAAACGGGGGACGCGCACGGCTGTTTGGCCCGCCCATCCCCCTACCCCGCCGCCTTCGGCCCGCGCCTGACCTCCACCACCCGCACTCGCGCGCCGTCCAGCACCAGGGCCAGTTCGCCGCGCTTGAGCTTCAGGGCGTCTTCGCCGAAGGCTTCGCGGCGCCAGCCGTGGAGGGCGGGGGTGTCAGCCTCCTCGTCGGTGGCGATTCTTTCCAGATCGGAGACTGTGGCGATGAGCTTGGAGGCGACGCCGGCGTCCTCGGCGCGGGCCTTCAGCAGCACCTTCAGGAGTTCGACCACCGCGCCGGCGGCGGGTGAGTGGGCGGCGTGGGCGCGGGGGACCACGGGGGCGTAGGCCTCGGGGTCCTTCAGGGCGGCGCGGATCGCGTCCAGGAGGTCCGGGCCGAACCTGGAGCCGCCAAAACCCTTGGGCACCGAGCGCAGGCGTTCGAGGTCAGCCGGGGTGGTGGGCGCCTGGGCGGCCAGTTCGTCGATGGCGTCGTCCTTGAGGATGCGGCCGCGCGGCTGGTCGCGCGTCTGGGCGGTGCGTTCGCGCCAGGCGGCCACGGCGCGGAAGACGGCGAGGTATTTGGCGGTGTGGCGGCGCGGCTTGAGCCGCTTCCAGGCGATCTCCGGGTCCATGTCGTAGAGGGCCGGATCGGTCATGGCCGCCATCTCTTCGGTGACCCAGGGGATGCGGCCAGCTTCCTCAAGGCGGGCGTGCAGCATGGGGTAGAGGCGGGCCAGATGGGTGACATCGGCCAGGGCGTAGGTGAGTTGCGCCTCGCTCAACGGTCGGCGCGCCCAGTCCGTGAAACGGTGCGACTTATCCAGATCGATCTTCAGCATCTGGCGGACCAGGGCGTCGTAGGCGATCTGCTCGCCAAAGCCGGCCGCCATGCCGGCGATCTGGGTGTCGAAAAGGGGCCGGGGGATGGCGCTCAGATTGTGGAATATCTCCACGTCCTGGCGGGCGGCGTGGAACACCTTTTCGATGCTCGTGTCACGCAGCACGTCAAGGAACGGCGCCAGATCGAGGCTCTCGGAGAGGGGGTCGATCACCGCCTCGATCATCTCCCCGTCCTTCGGCGCGGCGGCGGCCTGGATCAGGCACAGCCTGGGCCAGAAGGTGGTCTCGCGCATGAATTCGGTATCGACGGCCACGAAGGCCTGGCCGCGCAACCGCTGGCAGAACGCCGCCAGTTCGGCGGTGGTGGTAATCGGCGTCATGGGCCAGCTATAACCCCGCGCGCGGACGAGTCAGCAAGGAAGATGCGCCCGCGCGCCTCGAACGGTTGATTTCCTTCAAGGATCTAAATGACCGAACGCTCCAACGGCCTGACCTATGCCCAGGCGGGTGTCGATATCGACGCCGGCGCCGCCCTGGTCGAGCGCATCAAGCCCCTGGCCCGCGCCACGCGGCGGCCGGGCGCCGACGCGGCGCTGGGAGGGTTCGGCGCCCTGTTCGATCTCAAGGCGGCCGGCTACGACGATCCCCTGCTGGTCTCGACCACCGACGGGGTCGGCACCAAGCTGAAGGTCGCCATCGAAACCGGCCTGCACGACACGGTCGGGATCGATCTGGTGGCCATGTGCGCCAACGATCTGCTCGCCCAGGGCGCCGAGCCCCTGCTGTTCCTCGACTATTTCGCCACCGGTAGGCTGGACGTGGACGCCGCGGCGCGGGTGGTGGCGGGGATCGCCGAGGGGTGCCGGCTGGCGGGCGCGGCCCTGGTGGGCGGCGAGACCGCGGAGATGCCCGGCCTCTATGCCGGGGGCGATTACGATCTGGCCGGCTTCTGCGTCGGCGGGGTGGACCGGGCCGGCGTCCTGCCCCGGCTTGCCGATCAGCGGGCGGGCGACATCTTGATCGCGCTCGCCTCGTCGGGCGCCCACGCCAACGGCTATTCCCTGATCCGGCGGGTGGTCGCGCGATCGGGACTGGCGTGGGACGCGCCCGCGCCGTTCGCGGCGGACATGACCCTCGCCGAGGCGTTGATGACGCCCACCCGCATCTATGTCGCGAGCGTTCTGCCCCTGGCCAAGGCCGGCCTGCTGAAGGGCGCGGCGCACATCACCGGCGGCGGCCTGATCGAGAATCCGCCGCGGGCCATCGCCGAGGGCCTCACCGCCCGCTTCGACTGGACGGCGTGGGCCACGCCAGCGGTGTTCGAATGGCTGCAGGAGATCGGCGGCATCGCCGAACATGAGCTGCGCCGCACCTTCAACTGCGGGATCGGCATGGTGTTGATCGTCTCGCCGCGGAATGTGGGGGCGGTGCTGGCGGAGGTGTTGGAGGCTGGAGAGACGGCGTTCGTGTGCGGGGAATTGGGGCGTGTGGTGAAGCTTGGGGGATGAACGGGTGCTGTTGCGCCGCACACAGAGAGGGGGAGCGCTTAGTGGCGGTACACTGCGAGTAATCGCAGGGCTCAAGGAGTGGCTCAAAGCGCCGCCCGGCCAGCCGCCATTCGGGCGCCTGGCCCAGGCGGCGTATGCCATCTTCATTCTAGCCGTCGTCACTTTGAATGTAGTTGGCAAGATAGAGAGCCGATCGGGATCCGGTGGCCCATCGACAGCGCAGATCGTATTCGACGAGGCGACCTCGGCGATTGTCTCGATCCCGCTGATCCTGGTGTTATGGCCGGTGTTGAGAGAGATTTATCGGCGCCAACTCACGATGCCTGTCCGCATTGTGAGCCTCGTCGCGACGGGCGTCGTCAGCTCGCTCTTGCATGTCACCGGATTCAAGCTGCTCAGGATCCTGGTCAGCCCGGCTCTGGGATTGGGCGCCGCCGATCCGCTGTTCGAGAAATTCGGTTTCGAACTGGCGAAGGACACGGCGTTCTATGTCTTGATGGTCGGGGGCCTGTTCGCGGGCCCGGTCTCATTGCGGAGAGCCGTGTTTGATGCGCCAGCATCTCCACCGACAGCGCCTCCGAAGAGTACGCCGCCGTCCCTAAACAGAGACCTGATTGATCTCCCGAACGGGAGACATCGATTGAGGGTGCGGACGAGCGACATCGTCGCGGTTGTCTCGGCGGGCAACTACGCGGAATTTCGACTGCTGGACGGTCGCCGGCCTTTGCTGCGGACGACACTCGCCATTCTGGAAGCCCAGCTGTCGCACCGCGGTTTGCTCCGCGTGCACCGCTCGTGGATCGTCAATCCGGACCAGGTGCGCAGTATCCGCTCACTCCCCTCTGGCGACGCGCGGCTGACGCTCGCGGATGGTGAGGTTGCGCCAGCCTCACGACGCTACGCCGACGGAATGAACCGGGTGCTTGGGGCGAGTGAAGCGCTGGGCCGCAAGACCCGCTAGCGCAGCCCCGCCACACCGACAGATCGATTCCGGATTCGGCGCCGAGACCGGCAAGACGTCGGTTTATCGCTGAGCAGACGACAGCGGCTGGCCAGAGCTCTTCATGGGCTCTCGAACGCGTTCCAGCCTCGTCAGCGACTCGATTCTAGGCCGGCGAGACTTGAAAGAGAACGTCGACGTCCACGTTTCGTCCCTGATCTTCCGCCGCTTGTCACAATGATATTGCCCGTCCGATCCCACCTGAAGCAGTGGTTGCTCGCTCTGGTCAGGCTGGGGATTTGACGATCAGACATCGCGTGACAAACGTTACTGGATCAGCTTCGCCACCTTTTTGACAACAGACCGACAACTCTTCATCGAGCCCTTGAACCCATGACCCGTCGCGGCCTCACCGCCAGCATTGTAGGCGTGTTCGCCGCGATCCTCGCCGCCTGTTCGCCCCTGACCGTCTATAACGCCCTGGGGCCTCGCGATCCGACCGCGCGGCAGGCGCATGACATCGCCTATGGTTCGATGCCGCGGCAGAAGCTCGACATCTATGCGCCCCTCCAAACCGGGGGAGCGGCGCCGGTCCTGGTCTTCTTCCATGGCGGGACTTGGAATTCCGGGCGGCGGCAGGACTATGCCTTCATTGGGCAAGCGCTGGCCTCGCGTGGCTTCGTCACCGTGATCCCGGACTATCGGCTGGTGCCGGAGGTTCGGTATCCGACCTTCCTGCAGGACGGCGCGGCAGCTGTGCGCTGGGCGCGCGATCATGCGGCCGAGTATGGGGGCGATCCGCGCCGGATCGTACTCGTCGGCCATTCAGCGGGCGCATACAACGCCATGATGCTGGCGCTGGACGGCGAATTTCTTAAAGCTGTCGGTGTCGATCCGGCGGCCATCAAGGCCGTGGCGGGCCTCTCGGGTCCTTACAACTTCCTCCCGCTGAACGTCCCCTGGACCATCGCGGCGTTCAGCGGCTACCCGGACCTGCCGGCGACGCAGCCGATCAACTACGCCAGCGCCGCCAGCCCGCCGGCGTTTCTCGCCCACGGCGACAAGGACACGCTGGTCTCTCCACAGAATACCATCGCGCTCGGGCGCAAGCTGGAACAGGCCGGGGCGACGGTCGAGGTCAAGCTCTATCCGGGTCTGCATCACCCCGACACGGCGCTGGCGCTATCGCGCTTGTACCGCAGCCAAGCCCCGGTGCTGGACGATATGACGGCATTCCTCAAGGCTCACGCAGCGGAATAGGTGTTCCATCGAACCCTTGGACAACTCCTTGACTGGACGAACCCTCCTTGCGCGGCTGGATCTCATCGGCCTCTAATGCAACTGAATGACTTGAGAGCGAACGCAAATATGAAAACGCGCGACGTCGGCGCCTTCCGCATCTGTTGGGCCGCGGCTGTGGTCGCCGCTGTCGCTACGGTCACGACCGCCACCGCCGAGCCCAGCCCCGCCCGGGTACTGGCCGAATTTTCCGGCGCCTGGCGCTGCGATGGACACTTCGTCTCCAACGGATCCCCGATCGCCTCGACCATGGTCTTCAACTGGTCTGAGCAGGTCGGAGCCCTGGTGCTGCATCACGATGACGCACCGCCGAACGCCTATCACGCCATTGAGCTTTGGACCTTTGACAAGGCGGGAGGGTTGAGCGCCACGATTGCCGACGGCTTCAGCGGCGTTCGCCGGCTCGTATCTCCAGGGTGGGAAGGCGACGTCCTAACCTGGACCAGGCTGCAAGAGGGTCGACCCGTCGAACGCTTCGCCTATGCGCGACGCGGGCCGGGCAGGATTCGGGTGGAATGGTCCGTCTCACGGGATGGAACCACCTTTCAGCTGGGCGATACGCTCGATTGCAAACGGTCGAAATCTTGAACCGGCGTTTCCGCGCCAGACATTCACCCCCGCTAGGAGTCAGCATAATGTCGTCGACGGACCCACGCGAACGCCTCAGTCCCGCTCCATCGCGCGCGGGTTATCTTGCGATCGCCGTGGCGGCAATGATGACCCAACATCTCGTCCCAGATCTTCAACCGCCTGTCCCAATGATCTGGCAAACGCCGGCCCAACCCACATAGATGAAGAGAATGAACACGGTACCCGCGATCGCGAAAAGTAGCGCCTACACGGGAGGCACGGAGTGGTTGGGCACGCAACTTGGCGCGAGCCCGTTGTGGACCTCGCAGCACCTGCGAAGGGGGCGCGATTTGAAAACCCCTTGGTGAACAAGAAGCCAGCATCGAGTTTCCTTCCATCGGATTGTCTCCGCGCCCCCGGGGAATAAACCAGTCCGCTTGTCGAGATTTACCGCCGCCCGTCGACCATGGGGCGTCTAGCGCCCAACGGTCCCTACATGATCGCCCCGTTTTCGAGTTGCGCTGTCATGACCTCCTGTTCTGAGCGTCCTAACTCTTTTGTGAGAAACCTATGAAACTGCGATCCCTCTTTATTCTCCCTGTCGCCCTGACTCTGTTCACTTCGGGGGCGCAGGCCGCCGTTCAGGCCGACTCACCCACAACGGTCGATACGATCCAAGTTGGCGAACAGCTGCCGCGCGCCGCGCTGCTCAAGCCGGGGGTACGCCGCTATGCACGCTATATGATCGACGGCGACAGTCGCGTGCTGATGGACCTCTGGACGCGACAGCTTTCCTACGAAGAGCAAGATGGCAGACGCATCATGCGCATCCGCCAACGCTGGGACGCGGCGGACAAATCCTACGTCGCGCACTTCGATCAAACCTTCGAACCGGGGACCTTCCGTCCATTCAGTCAAACACAGACGGTCATCCGTGGCGGTGCGAGCAAATCGCTTTCGGTCACCATCGCGGACGGCAAGGTTGACTCCACCGGCGATGGCGGGACGGAGGCGGCCAAGCCGCTGCACAAGGCGTTCGGCACAACCTTCTATAACTGGCACACCGATATGGAACTGCTCAAGGCGCTTCCACTGGCGAGGGGCTATGCCGCTTCCATTCCGTTTTATGATGTCGGCTTGGATCCCCCGGCGCGTTACATCTACAAGGTGGCGGGCGAGGAGGTGCTCCCCGCAGCGGATGGCACGCCGATCAAGTGCTGGCTCGTACTGTTTCAGGAGAAGCCGACAGAGCCGGTCGTTCGTTTCTGGTTTTCAGAGCGGAACCAAATCCTGATACGGGAGGAAACCAAGATTCCGGGTCAAGGAACCTTGGTGAAGACCCTGCTCAACGCCGAGGCCGAGGACCGTGCAGCGTAGCTTCCGTTGCACCCCTAACCGGGCGGTGCTGGAGTCCGGTTTTTGCAGCGCGCGAGAGGCGCGCTCGATCTCGACCTGCGGACAATGAGCTTCTCACCGGGTTCCGAAGTCGCGCGCGCCCGCAGTGTCCGAGGTTCACCCATAGGTGTCGATCGCACAGCCTTCAGGCGCACACGGAAGTTTTGCCGGCCTGGGTCGGCCCAAAACGTTCGACATTTCGATTGGTTGGAGATTCGCGATGAAGTCACTTGCTATCGTCGCCCTCGTACTCGGCATGACGGGCTTTGCGGTCCAGGCGTCCCCCGCCGCGGACACCGACTTCCTCGTCCCGCGGATGTCGGTCGGGGAGCACATTTCCAATGTCTTCTCGATCGCGGCGTCTGTGAAGGCGGCCGGTTTTGACGAGCGCGTGGGGCGTAACAGCGGTAACGCAGACTACACGCTCACGCAAATCTCCGCAGACCAATCGCTCACCTTCGTGACAGATGGCGTGTACGAAAGCGTCCCCAAATACCATGCCATTGACACCATCCGCGATGGCGGCGCGAGTACCTGCTTCGACGGCACGTGCGCGATCTACACCGACGCCAGTGGCCCGGTGTACAATCGCCTTCTGTGGGGCGATCCACCGGCGGAGTTGAAGACGGGGATGGTCTGGACGGTGACGATCCGGCAACCTTGGGAACTTGGTCCCCCCGGGAATCCAGACCGCACCGTCATGCAAAACAGTTTTCGAAGGTCCAAAGCCGATGACGACACTTAAGGCGACTCTATTGTCCGCAATGTTGCTGGTGACTGTGTCCCCGCATCCCGGTGCGGCAGCCGCCACAAATAGGCAAGAAGGAACAGTGATTGCGGCGACCTTCGTAGACGACCGTGTTTACGTCGATATGCCCGCCCCCGGTGGACGCGCTCCAGTTCACTTGTTTACCGATAGCGGCGGAGGGTCCCTGTTGCTGTCGAAGGCGGCGGCGTCAAGGCTGGGCCTATCCCTGCGACCCGAGACGGATCAGGATGCTCTGGAAGAGCTCGGGCCGGAAACTCAGGTCGGCGACGCCACGGCGTTTGTAACGCGCGAATGGGCCGGTGTTCCCGCCCATGCCCAGTTCACCGTCATGCCCGAAGTTATCCCGTTGAAAGGTTGGCCCGCTATTGGCGACGACATTCTCGGTCGGCAATGGTTCGCCAATCACATTTGGACCTGGGATTACCCACATCGGAAATTGATCTTGAGGCCTGTGACCTGGCATCCGGCCGGCGCCGCGCGACCTATTGAGGTCGCCTTCAAGACTGACGCCGAAGGCAACAGAGTGTCCAATTTTGCGCGTCTGACGGTTCACGTGGACGGTGAGGAGCTGCCCGTCCTGTTCGACACCGGAGCGACCACGATTCTTACGCCGGCGGCGCTCCAGGCGCTCGCGGACGGCAAGCCCGCCATGCGCGCGACGAGCATGATGGCTCACAGCGTGATTGAGCGTTGGCGCGCGCGCCACCCCGATTGGCGTGTTGTCGAGGACGCGCAACTTGGCACGCACTCTCTGATGATCCTGGCGCCGGAAGTGGAGTTCGCCGGCAGGAAGACCGGCCCGGTTTGGTTCACCGAACGGTCGGACGAGACCTACGACAAGTTCATGTCGCCGATGATGAGCGACCGCATCGAGGGCTCCATCGGAGGAAACGTGCTGAGCGGCGACGTCATCAGCATCGACTACCCCAGGTCAAAGGCTTGGGTGCAATAGTGTTAACGGCGGAGCAAAACCAGGTGAGTCCACCCCACGGATAGTTCGTGGGAAACCCTCATCAGCCGGCTTCACCGGCACCTTCTCCCGCAAGGGGACAAGGGCGCGCGCGCCTAGCCCACGATATCTCCCTCATCGAAGAATTGTCCGATCTCGATCCGGGCGTTGTCGTCGCTGTCCGATCCGTGAACGGAGTTTTCGCCCATGGAGATCGCGAAGAGCTTGCGGATGGTGCCATCGGCGGCCTGGGCGGGGTTGGTGGCGCCCATGACTTCGCGGTATTTCGCCACCGCGTTCTCGCCCTCGAGCACCTGCACCACCACTGGGGCGGAGGTCATGAACTCCACCAGTTCGCCGTAGAACGGGCGCGCGGCGTGGACTTCGTAGAATTTTTCCGCCTGGGCGCGGCTCATGCGGATGCGGCGCTGGGCGACGATGCGCAGGTCCGCCGCCTCGATCACCGCGTTGATCTTTCCGGTCAGGTTGCGAGTGGTGGCGTCGGGCTTGAGAATCGAGAAGGTGCGGTCGGTCATGGGCTCTTAAAACACTCGCGGGCGGTTGGAAAATGGGCGGGGCCGGTCTATAGCGGCGCGCGCCCCGTCCGCCAAGGCGGTGCGATCAGGCGCCACAGTCTCTCCCCATGCTCCGCATCCACGATCTGGTCTACAACGCCTGGGGGCGGCGCTTTTTCGATCACGCCACGGTCACCCTGCCGGTGGGGGCCAAGGTGGGCTTGGTGGGGCGAAACGGGGCGGGCAAGACGACCCTGTTCCGGCTGATCCTGGGCCAGCTATCGGCCGGTGGCGGCGACATCGACATGCCGAAGGCGGCGCGCATCGGCTCGGTGGATCAGGAACACCCGGCCACTCCGGTTCCCCTGCTCGAAACGGTCCTTGCCGCCGACAGCGAGCGCGCCCGCCTGACCGCCGAGTTGGAGACCGCCTCGCCAGAACATCTGGGCGAAATCTATGCCGGACTCAACGCGATCGACGCCGACCGGGCGCCGTCGCGGGCGGCGGAGATTCTGAGCGGCCTGGGTTTTTCCATCGCCGATCTGGAGCGGCCGATGGGGGAGTTTTCCGGCGGCTGGCGGATGCGGGTAGCCATGGCCGCGGCCCTGTTCGCAGAGCCGGACCTGCTGCTCCTGGACGAACCCACAAACTATCTGGATCTGGAAGGCGCCCTGTGGCTCGAGGCGCGACTGCGCAAATATCCCCACAGCGCCTTGATCATCAGCCACGACCGCGAACTTCTCGATCATTCGGTGGACGCCATCCTGCACCTCACCGAAGGGCGGCTCGACTACTACACCGGCGGCTTTTCCGACTTCGAGCATCAGCGGGCCGAGCGGCTGCGCCTCCAGGCGGCGACGCGGACCAAGATCGAGGCCAAGCGGGCCCACATGCAGGCCTTCGTCGACCGCTTCCGCGCCACCGCCAGCAAGGCGCGCCAGGCCCAGTCGCGGATGAAGATGATCGCCAAGCTGGAGGCGGCGCCGTCGGTGGTGGAGGACAATGTCGCGCCGTTCCGCCTCCCCTCCCCGTCCCGCCCCCTCGCCCCGCCACTCGTTCGGTTGGAGGGCGTGGAAGTCGGCTATGGCGGCCCGCCGGTGCTCAGAGGCCTGAACCTGCGGCTCGACCTGGACGACCGCATCGGCCTCCTGGGCGTCAACGGCTCGGGCAAGACCACCTTCGCGCGGATGATCGCCGGCAATCTGGCCAGCAGCGGCGGCCACGCCCACCGCGACCGACGCATGAAGGTTGGCTGGTTCCACCAGCACCAGATCGAGGCCCTCGATCCGGCCGACACGCCGCTGGCCATCATCCGCCGCGCGCTGCCGGACCTCACCGACTCGCAGCGGCGCTCGCGCCTAGCCCAGTTCGGCATGACGGTGGAAAAGGTCGAGACCACGGTGGCCAATCTGTCCGGCGGCGAGCGGGCGCGCCTCCTGCTCAACATGGTGGCCATGGAAAAACCGCACCTGCTGATCCTGGACGAACCCACCAACCACCTGGACATCGACAGCCGCCGGGCGCTCACCGAGGCGCTCAACGACTATCGCGGCGCGGTGATTCTGATCACCCACGAC
>JALYTR010000258.1 GCA_030854165.1 Pseudomonadota bacterium
TCATCTGCACCGCCCATAACCTGCTCAAGCTGGCCAGAGCGGTAGGATGAGCCTCCCCGGTCCAACGCACGCCCGCCGACGGTTCAACCCGGCGCGCCGGAAAACCATTATCCAGACAGGCTCCTAGCTGCGCCTCACTCCACGTAGCGGATCCAGTAGGGGGCTTCCTTGGCGCCGGTGAGCTCGACGATCGCCGTGCGGTGAGCCTCGGCGCCGCGGCCGTCGCGGGCCACGGCGCTGACCGTCAGCGTCCGGCCGATCAGGCTCACATCCACGGGGGCCTCCTCGACCGGCGGCTGATCGCCGAGACCGCTTCCCTGGGCCGGTGGATCGGGCGCGTCTTCGTCGGTGGCCATGGTCGTGCGGGCCAGCGCCCCGGCGTTACGCGGCTCGAAAGGGCCGCTTTCCTCGAAATACGCGGTCACCGCCGGGGCGATGCGCTCGAAGATGGGGATGGTGATGTCCTTGAGCGCCATCAGATCGCCGACGGTGCGAAATCCGCCCTGCCTGGCCGGCGCCAAGGGGGCCGGTTGGCCCAGCACGGCGGCCGCCGGAGCCAGGCTGTCATCATCCGCCGACTGGAAATCCCGCAGTTCGGCGACCAGGCGGTCCAGCTGATCGCCGCTCGCGCCGGCCTCCTCGAACAGGGTCTGTGACTGGCTGGGGTTGAGGCCGTCGAGGGGGACCTTGCCGCGCTCGTCCTGGACGGTGATGGTCAGGGGCATGCCGTCGAAATCGGCCTGCTCGACCCGCCCGTCGATCGGCCAGTGGCGGGTCGGATCGGGACCGCCGAGGTTATGGATGGCCAGCATCATCCCGGCGTCGGCGGCCGCCTCCAGCCTGGCCCGCTCCATCCGCGCCCCGACCCCGACGATCTGGCCGCGATCGGCGGCCAGCACCTCGAAGGCGATATAGCCGAATGCCGCCACCGCGACGAGGGCCGCCGCCAGGGCGTAGCCGCCTTCACGCGCCATGGCGGGAGCGCGCCGGCTTGGGCGGGCTGGGCTGAGGCGGCGGGGGGGGCGGCTCGGCCATCTGGATCTTGCCGCGCAGTTCCTTGACGATCGCGTCGGCGTCCACCGGGGCCCGGATCACCCGCGGGGTCAGAAAGACCACCAGTTCGGTGCGGTCGAGGATGTTGCCGGTGCTGCCGAACAGATTGCCCAGCACCGGTATGTCGCCCAGCAGCGGCAGGCGGTTGCGGGTCTTGGTGACCGAGTTCTTGATCAGCCCGCCCAGGGAAATGGTCTCCCCGTCCTGGACGGCCACCGAGGTGGTGATCTTGCGCTGCTGAATGGTGGGTGAATTGAGGCTTGAGCTGGTGGTGGTGGAAACGTCGCTGACCTCCTGGTCGATATCAAGCAGCACCAGGCCGTTGTCGTTCACCCTGGGCGTCACCTTCAGGATCACCCCGGTCTGCTGATATTGGATGGAACTGACGACCCCGCCGCCGAGCGCGCTTGACGCCGATCCGGTGGAAATCGGCACCTGATCGCCCACCTCGATGGTCGCGGTGTGGTTATTGAGCACCATCAGCTTGGGGGCCGACAAAACGTGGACGTCGGTGACGGCGCGCAGGGCGTTCAGGGTCACCGTGGCGTTGGCGCCCTGGTAGAGATAGGAAAAGCCTGGGAAAATCTGCAGCGGCACGGGGGCGCCCGACGGGGCCGTGGGGGGCGGTCCCCCCGGCGGGGTAAAGACCGGGACGCCTTGCGACAAGCCGGCGCTGTTCTCGCGATGCTGGAAATACCACTGGATGCCGTACTGCAGGTTGTTGTTGAGGGTGACCTCGCTGATCACGGCGTCGACATAGACCTGCAGGGGCGGCACATCGAGCTTGCGCAGGGCGTCCTCGATCAGGGCGTATTCGCGCGGCGTCGCGAAGACCACGATGGCGTTGTTGGTCTCGTCGGCGGTGATCGTGGTCCCGTTGGGCTCGCCGTTGGTTTGATCGCTCTGGCCGGGCGCGTTCAGGTCCTGGTGGGATTTGGGGCCCTGATAGCCGGAGGTTCCGCTGACGGGGGCCGAGATCTGGCCGCCAAGGCCTGGAATGCCGGACGATCCGCCCATCGATCCGCCCGAGCCTAGCGGCGACGTGCTGAAGGGCGAGGCGATCCCGCCGGTGCGGTCGGTGCTGTCGGCGTTGGATTCGCCGCCTGTGGTCTTCACCGCGATGCCAAAGGCGCCGTCCAGAACCTTGCCCAGATCGGCGGCCCGGCCGTTCTGGACGTGATAGACGAAGATGCGCTTTTCAGACGCCTCGCCCTCGCGGTCGAGCACCTCGACGAAGCGGCGCACATCCTCCAGTAGCTGCGGCTGGGCCGAAATGGCCAGGATGCCGTTCAGATGTTCCATGGTGATCAGCCGCACCATGCCCGCGGTCTGCGAGCCGGGGCCATTGAGCATCTTGTCAAGCTCCGGGGCGATCAGCCGCGCGTCGGTGCGCTGGGGAATATAGAGGGCGAAGCTCATGCCCTTAAGCCAATCGACGTCGAACTGCTGGACCAGTTCGCGGATCGACCGGCGCTGGGTGGTCGTGCCCTGGACGATCAGCACATTGCGCGCCGTGTCGGCCTGGGCGATGGCGTTGGGGACGATCGGGTCGAGCAGCTTTTTCAGTTCCTCGGCACTGGCGTATTTGAGGACGATGGTCTCGGTGCCAAAGCCGGTGTCGGCCGGACCGAGTACGCTCGCCTCGCCCTGCGCCATGCTCAGCGGGATGATGGCGTAGACGCCGCCGCGCTGGGTGAGAGCCAGGTTGCCCGCCTTCAGCGCCTCCTCGAAGAGCGGCAGCACGGCGGCCCGGGCGATCGGCGTGGTAGTCTGGACGGTGACCACCGCGTGGATCTGGGGATCGATGGTGTATTTCACGCCCAGGATGTCACCCAGGATCGCCTTGGCCACCGCCTGCACGTCCACCTGCGGATAGTTGAGGCTGACGTCGCCGGCGGCGGGGACGCTGGCTCTGGCCACCGGCGGGGGGGCGGTCATTGTGCCGGGCAGGATGGTGGAGCGGACCCGGCGATCGTCAAGGCTGGGGGTGGCCGGCGCGGCCGCGGCCGGAGAGGACGCCGGGGCGGGCTGGGTGCGGGACGGCTGACCGTCGGCGAGGAAGGAGACCGCCGCCGCGGCGAGCGCGACGCACGCCATCCAGGCGTGGCGGGGCTGGCCGCGCCTCACGACGCGTCTCCGCTCTCGACGGCCGCCGGGGCCGTTGAGGCCCCGACGGTCAGGACGTGACGCGCATCGCCGCGCTCGAAGGTCAGCTTTTCGCGGTCCATGGCCACCAGTTTCCAACCCTCTAGCGTGTCGCCGCGTCGCAGCGTCCTGGCCGGACCGCCGGGCCCCTTGACAAGGGCGCTGGCGAAGCCGCGCCCGCTGGCCACACCCAGCGCCGCGTAGCTATCCAAGGCGCTGGCCCCCGGCGCGGCGCCCTGATCCATTCCGGGCTTGCGGTCGGGGCTGAAAATCGGCGATTGCAGGATGGCCGGATACTCCGCGACGGGCGTCACGACCACGGGCCTGGGCCGGCGCGGGGCCAGCGGCGAGGCCGTCGGCAACCGCTCGCCATAGGGTAGGGCAACCTGGAGGGCCAAGGCAAGAACGAGAACGCCGCAGGCGATGGCAGGGGACCATTCAGGATGCTCGCGCCCGAATGGCGCCACCGGCGGGTCGCCAGGCGGCGGTGATTTCGAGGCGAACGGCCACGGGCGAGGATCGCCCGCTGGCCAGAGCCTGGTCCGCGGAGACCGCGAGATATTCGATGACGACATAGGTCCCCTCGGTTTCGAGCCTTCTGAGGCTGTCATACAATTGTGGCAAAGTTAGCTGCAGGTCGCAGCGTAGGCGGATCTTGCCGGCCGGGGCGTCGGCGGCGAGGTCGGAGAGGGCGCTCACCGTAAACCCCTCGTCGGCGGCCAGTTTGATCAGGCGCGCCTTCAGCGTCTCCGCCGCCAGTTGCTGGCTGGTCGCGGCGATCGCGAAGCGCGGTGCGCTCGCCCGCTGCTGGTCGGCCAGGGCGCGCCAGGTGGCGATCTGGGCCATGGTCCTTTGGTTGCGCGCGTAGGTGGCGATCAGGTCGCGCCGCTCCGCCGCCCGGGCGAAGAAGCCGCCGACCAGGGGGGAGACGATGGCGAGCCAAGCGACGGCCACCGCGGCCATCAGCAGGCC
>JALYTR010000259.1 GCA_030854165.1 Pseudomonadota bacterium
GCTGTGCGACGCCGCCATGGGCGTGCACGCACGCTGGCTGGCGGCCGCGCCGTGGACCACTCTGTTGCTGCTCCCGGTAGGCCTCACCGCCGCGGCCTGGCTCACCCATCGAATTGCGCCGGAAGCGGCGGGCAGTGGGATCCCCCAGGTGATCGCCGCCGCCGAGCAGCGATGGCATGGACGCTGGGGCGGCCAACGCGTGACCATACGAACGGCGGTCGTGAAAGTGGCTGTTTCCGCCGCTCTCCTTGTCTGCGGCGCCTCGATCGGGCGCGAAGGCCCGACGGTCCAGGTGCTGGCCGGGATAGTTCGATCGCTGACCCGGGGACTGAAAGGCGGTCCGGGCCGACGCGCGATGATCGTCGCCGGCGGCGCCGCGGGGGTGTCGGCGGCCTTCAACACGCCCATCGCGGGCGTCGTGTTCGCCCTTGAGGAACTGGCGCGCAGCTTCGAGCGCCGTACGCACATCACGGTGATCCTGGTCGTGGTCGTGGCGGGCTTCACGTCCTACGCACTGCAGGGCGACTACGCCTATTTCGGGGAACTTCGCGGCGGCGCGACCGGATCGGCGTGGCTCGCCGCGCCCATAATCGGTCTTGTCGGCGGACTGTGCGGTGGGATCTTCGCGCGTCTGCTGGCCGAACTGATCGGCCCCGGTGCGAACCCTATCGCCCGCTTTCGCCGGGCCAAACCGGTGCTGTTCGCGGCGGCCTGCGGTCTCGTCGCGCTCGTGGCCGCGGTGGCATCGGGCGGCATCACGTACGGCGCGGGCTACCCCGAGGCCAAGTCACTTCTGCAGGGCCACCCCGGCCAGGGCGCGAGCCTGGCGCTGTGGAAATCCATCGCCAGCCTGGCCGCCTCCGCCTCCGGCGCTCCCGGCGGCATTTTCGCGCCGTCGCTGGCCACCGGGGCCGGGATCGGCGCGGCCTTCTATGCGATCGGGCCCTGGATGGCCGGTCGCGACGCCGTGGTCCTGGGAATGGCCAGCTATCTGTCGGGAGTGGTGCAGGCGCCGTTGACGAGCGCGGTGATCCTGATGGAGATGACCCGCGATCCCGGCCTCGTAGGTCCCCTGATGCTCGCCGCCCTGATCGCGCGGTGGGCGTCCGAACTGGTCATGCCTGAACCGCTCTATCATGTACTGTCGCTGTCGTGGCGAAGGCCGGAAAGTACGCCGAAGAGCGAGCCGGCGCCGTGAGCGCCTTCGAAATCGCCGCGGCGTTCCTGACGTTGATCGCCGCCGTCGGCTGGGTGAACAGCCGCTTCCTTGGCCTGCCGACCGGTGTCGCCATGGTGCTGGCCGGAACGGGCGGCGCGGGTCTGCTCCTGGGCTTGCGGGCCTCGGGCGCGTTGCCGGATGCGGCGGCGCCGGTCCTGACGGTCCTGCGCAATCTCGACTTCCCCCAAGCGGTGCTCGGATATCTGCTGGCGTTCCTTCTGTTCGCCGGGGCGATGCAGGTGGACCTCTCAGAGTTGCGCCGGCGGCGCGCTTCGGTGTGGTCGCTGGCGACGGTGGGCGTTCTGGGCTCGACCGCCGTGGTCGGGGGCGGACTGTGGCTGGCGGCGCGGAGCCTCTCGCTGCCGCTGACACTGGCTTGGGCGATGGTGTTCGGCGCCCTGATCAGCCCCACCGACCCGATCGCGGTGCTGGCGGTGGTGCGCACCGGGCGCCTATCGAAACGCCTGCAGGCGGTTCTCCAGGGCGAGGCGCTGTTCAACGACGGAATCGGCATCGTCGTGTTCCTGGCCGCCCTGGCCGTCGCCACCGGAGGTGGGTCCGTCGATCCCGCGAGGGCCGTCCTCAAGGTCATTGTCCAGGCGGGTGGCGGCCTGATGCTGGGTCTAGCCTGCGGATTCATCGGCGTGCGGGCGATGCGGGCCATCGACGACTACGCCGTCGAGGTCGCGATCACCGTGGCCATGGCCATGGGGGCCTACGCCCTCGCCCAGGCGATCGGCCTCAGCGGTCCCATCGCGGTGGTGGCGGCCGGCCTGATCGTCGGCGAAAGCACCGAGAACGCCACCATGAGCGCGACCACGCGCCGTCACGTTCAGGCGTTCTGGGGCCTGATCGATGAGATACTGAACGCTCTGCTGTTCCTGCTGCTGGGCCTCCAGCTCGTCGTGGTGGGCCTGTACCCCGCCCATGCGGGTCTTTGGCTGGCGGCGACCGCGTTGGTGCTGGCGACCCGACTGCTCGTCGTCCTGCCCTGGGGCGCGTTCTTCCGTCGCCGCCATGACGAGCGCGGCGCCACGGCAATCCTCGCCTGGGGTGGATTGCACGGCGCCCTTTCCCTGGCCCTGGCGCTGGCGGTGCCGGCGAACCCGGCGCGGGGACTCATCCTATCGACGACCTATGCGGTGGTGATGTTCTCCATCGTCGTCCAGGGGCTGACATTCCCCTGGGTGGTCGGCCGGGTCGGCGGCCGGCCACGCGAGCCGAAGTGACGGACTCTTCGCGGACGTCGCGGATGAGGGGGGTCCCACCGGAATCATGCGGCGAGGGCGCTCACCGGGACGTGCGTTTCTTGTGGAAATGCGACTTCCACGGCGAAAGGTCCCGAGCCGGCCCTCGTATGCAGCGAAGGCGCGAGCGTGGTGGCGATCGGACCGGGCGGGCGCGCGCAGTCCAGGCGATAGTCGCGCCTTGCGCCACCCCTTGGCCGGCTGTTAGCGTCAGCGCGTGCCACGACCGCGAGGCCAAGCCATGAATCGAGCCCTCCAAGCCCTTGCCCTTCTGACCCTCGCCGCCTGCGCCCCCGCCAAGGCGCCCCAGACGGCCGCACCGCCCCAGGCTCCCGCGCCCGTCGCCGCCGCTCCGGCCCCCGCCAAACACGCCACCATGATCTGCCGCAACAGCCAGGATGGCCGAAACGTCGCCTGCGGCACGCCCAACGCCGTGATGGTCGGAATCAAGCAGGATTAGAGGCGCGACGCGGCGTGACCCGGCCGGCGAACCCTCGCCTCTATCTTCCGCTGGCGGATTCCGCCGCCATCTACGACAATTCCGATGAGGGACGGGCTCTGATCGCCAGCCGGACGGATGGCCGGCCGCTCGCGATCCACGAAGCCGCTCGTTGGGCGAGAATGGAGAAGGCGACCGAATGACCGATCTCACATCGGCCGAAATTCTCCAGGCCATGGACCGCGCTCTCGAGAAGACGGAGCGAACGTTCGCCCGGAGGGGCGCGAGGAAAGTCGATCCGCCGACCCCGCGGCCACCAGCGGCCAAAGCCGAGGCGCGGCGAGCACACGATCACCGAACCCAACGCTAACCCTCACCTTGCCCGATGGGCGACGATCAGGGTGTCGATTTCGTCCGGGCGCGGATTGGTGAAGTCCAGCCGAACGCGCCCGTCCGCCTGCGTGGTCACCACGGCGGGCATGGTGCTGGCGCTGAGCGCCCAGCCGGCCGGCAGGACGATCGCATTGTGCGCGCGGCCCAGGGCGCGGCGCCAGACCAGTTCACCGTCCACAACCTTGTAGCGCTCGGCGTCGACGTAGGTCTCGTTCATCCGCAGGCGCTTGGAGCCGCCGCGCGGCACGGCGCCGTAGTGAAAGACCACCACCTCGGTCGTCGGCGTCACGACAAGGTCCGGCTCGCTGACGCCGGCGCGGGTGATGGCGGCGCCCTTCAGCAGCTCCGGGGCCAGTCGCTCGCCGGTATCCAGGTCGCGCCCGCCGGGCCCCCGCACCGTGCTGCCTTCACGAACCACGTTCACGTAGCGGTCCATGCCGGCGCGGGTCTCGGTGTAGTCATGATAGAGGCTGAAGGCGTGCGTCTCCGGCTGGCCCAGCTCATAGACGATGTCGCGGCTCTGATGGGCGCGTTCGTCCAGGGCGGCGGTCATGGGACTAGGCGGGGCGGTCGCCCCGCGCGAGGGGCGCGCGCGCAGCAAAAGTGGGGCCTCGGCCGGCCCCGCGTTCCAGAGGCTGATCTTCACCCGTCCGTCCTGTTCCTGGAGGATCTGGCTGGGAAAATTGCACGCCGCCAGTTCGTAGCCGGCCGGCAGGACCACGCTGTCGCGCTTGATCCCCAGCGAGCGGTCGAACACGATCTCGCCGCCCGCCTCCACGCGGTAGCTCTTGGCGTCCTGGTAGGTCTTGTCGATCAGGATGCGCCCGCCGCCGTCGGCCGGAACCGGGCGGGCCAGGGT
>JALYTR010000015.1 GCA_030854165.1 Pseudomonadota bacterium
CAAGAGCCGGGGGCGGCCATGAACGCCACCATGAGCGCTGGGGCCCGCGCCGCGCCGTCCCGCTCGCCGCCGGGGCCGCTGGAGTACCTGCGCCGCTGGCCGATCCGCCTCTGGCTGATCGCGGTCAGCGTATTCCTCTACGCGCCGCTCATTACCCTGATGGCGTTCAGCTTCAACGATTCCCGCCGCAACATCGTCTGGCGCGGTTTCACCCTGAAATACTATGCCGCCACCTTCGCCGATTCCGACTTGATCGCCGCCTTCGCCAATTCCCTTACCATCGCGGCGGTCTCGACGGTGGTGAGCGTAGTGCTGGGCGCGCTCACCGCCCTCCTGCTCTGGCGCTTCCGCTTTCCCTTCAAGCCGGCCCTGGAAGGCGCCCTGGCCCTGCCCATCGTGGTGCCGGAGATCTGCATGGGGGTGGCCATGCTGGTCTTCTTCACCCAAGTCCTGCCCTGGCCCACCGACCTGATCTGGCCGCTGAACCTGGGGGCGATCATCATTTCCCACATCTCCTTTTCGTTCAGCTTCGTCGCCATCGTCATCCGCGGGCGCCTGGCCTCGTTCAACCGCGACCTGGAGGAGGCGGCGCGCGACCTGGGGGCGGGGGAGTGGCGGATCTTTCGCGACATCCTCATTCCGCATATGCGCCCAGGCCTGCTGGCCGGCGCTCTGCTGGCGTTCACCCTCAGCCTGGACGACTTCGTCATCACCTTCTTCACCTCCGGGCCCGACACCACCACCTTCCCGGTCAAGGTCTATTCCATGGTCCGCTTCTCGGTGACCCCGGAGGTCAACGCAGCCTCCACCATCCTCATCGTCCTTACCGTCGCCCTCACCGCCCTGGCCCTGCGCCTGCAGGGCGCCGACGTGGCGCGCGCCGAGACCGGCGAAGGCCTCACCCCATGAACACCGCCGCCAAATCCATCATCCGCTTCGAGAACGTCACCAAGCGCTTCGGCAAGGTGACCGCCGTGGACGACGTCAGCCTTTCCATCGACGAGGGGGAGTTCTTCGCCCTGCTCGGTCCCTCCGGCTGCGGCAAGACCACACTCCTGCGCATGCTGGCCGGCTTCGAGACGCCCACCGAGGGGCGCATCCTCATCGACGGCGAGGACGTCAGCCGCACGGCGCCCAACAAGCGGCCGGTGAACATGGTCTTCCAGTCCTACGCGGTCTTCCCGCACATGAGCGTCGCCGCCAACGTCGCCTACGGCCTGATGGTCGACGGGGTCGCGGCGCCTGAGCGCGCGCGCCGCGTCGATGAAGCCCTCGCCCTGGTCAAGCTCGACGGCTACGGGGCGCGCAAGCCCGACCAGCTTTCCGGCGGCCAGCGCCAGCGCGTCGCCCTCGCCCGCGCCCTCGTCAAGCGCCCCCGCGTCCTCTTGCTCGACGAGCCCCTCTCGGCGCTGGACGCCAAGTTGCGCGAGGCGATGCGCTCCGAGTTGGCCCAGTTGCAGGAAAAGGTCGGCGTCACCTTCCTCTTCGTCACCCATGACCAGGACGAGGCCCTGGCCATGGCCAGCCGATGCGCGGTGATGAACCGCGGCCTCCTCCAGCAGGTGGCGACGCCCAGCGACCTCTACGAGTTTCCCAACTCCCGCTTCGTCGCCGACTTCATCGGCTCGGTGAATCTCTTCGAGGGCCGCCTGGCGGTGGACGAGGCGGACCACGCCGTGGTCGAGGCGCCCGATCTGGCCTGCCGCGTCTTCCTCGACCACGGCGTCACCGGCGCCCACGCGACCACCGTCTGGGTCGCCCTGCGCCCCGAAAAGATCGAACTGCACAAGCGCGGCGAGGGTAGGGCGGCGCCCGCGCTGGAGGATACGCCGGAGGGCCACAACCTCGTCGCCGGGACAATCCGCCAGATTTCCTACCTCGGCAGCGAGTCGGTCTATGAGGTCGAACTGGAAGCTGGCGGGCGGGTCCGGGTCCTGCGCTCCAACCTGACTCGCCGCGACCAGGAGGACTTCACCTGGGACGAGCCGGTGTGGCTGGCCTGGCACGCCTGTTCGCCGGCGATCCTGCTTTCCTGAGCCGCGCGGCGGGTGTATGGCCCATCTGTGATCGCAGAATTCACGAATTCGCCCCTTGCACGCCGATGCGCTCCGGCCGGCGCCCGCGCGGCCCGCGGATGCGTACCGAACGCTCTCAGGCCGCTCACCGTCCGCTGCCCGAATGACCCCAGGGATCCCGCATGACTCTGCGCAATCACGACATCGCCGAACTGCGCCGCCTCGACGTCGCCCACCACCTCCCGGCCCAGGCGGACTACCGGCTCATCCGGGAGTTGGGGGGCAGCCGGATCGTCACCCGCGCCGAGGGCTGCTTCATCCACGACGGCGATGGAAACGCCCTCCTGGACGCCATGGCCGGCCTGTGGTGCGTTCAGGTCGGCTATGGCCGCGAAGAACTGGCCAAGGCCGCCTATGAGCAGATGTGCGAACTTCCCTACTACAACACCTTCTTCAAGACCGTCGCGCCGCCCACTGTCCGGCTGGCCGCCAAGATCTCCGAGCTTCTGGGCGGCGAGCTTTCCCATGTCTTCTTCAACAATTCCGGCTCGGAGGCCATCGACACCGTCCTGCGCCTCGCCCGATATTATTGGCAGGTGAAGGGCGAGCCAAAACGCACCATCGTCATCTCGCGGGTCAACGGCTATCACGGCTCGACCATCGCCGGGGCGAGCCTGGGCGGCATGAAGGCCATGCACGATCAGGGCGGCCCGTGGGTCCCCGGCATCGAGCATGTCATGCAGCCCTATCCGTTCGGCGAGGGCTTCGGCGAGGACCCCGCCGCCTTCGCCGAGCGCGCCGCCGCCGCGATTGAGCAACGAATCCTGGAGGTTGGTCCAGAAAACGTGGCTGCCTTCATCGGCGAACCGGTCCAGGGGGCCGGCGGCGTCATCATCCCGCCGGAAGGCTACTGGCCGCGCGTCCAGGCCATCTGCCGCAAGTATGGCATCCTCCTGATCTGCGACGAGGTGATCTGCGGGTTCGGCCGGCTGGGCTCCTGGTTCGGCTTCCAGCACTACGGCGTCACCCCCGACCTGGTCTCCATGGCCAAGGGCCTCTCCTCCGGCTACCTGCCCATCTCCGCGGTGGGGGTGGCCGGCCACATCGTCGAGACCCTGCGCGAGAAGGGCGGCGATTTCGTCCACGGCTACACCTATTCGGGCCACCCCAGCTGCGCCGCCGTGGCCTTGAAAAACATCGAGATCTTGGAGCGCGAAGGCCTCGTCCGCCGCACGGCCGAAGAGACCGGCCCCTACCTCGCGCGGGGCCTGGCCGATCTCGCGAGCCACCCCCTGGTCGGCGAGACCCGATCCCTTGGCCTGATTGGCGCGGTGGAGATCGTCTCGGCTAAGGGCACCAACGAGCGTTTCGGCGGCGCGCCCGGGACCGCCGGCCCGATCGTCCGCGACCTCTGCATCACGGGTGGCCTGATGGTCCGCGCCGTCCGCGACACCCTGGTCATGAGCCCGCCCCTGGTCATCAGCCGCGCCGAGATCGACCAGATGCTGGCGATCATCCGCCGATCGCTGGACGAGGCGCAGGGGCTGCTGAGGGAGAGATTCCCGTGAGCGCCCGAGCCTCCCCTCTAGCCCGCCCAGCGGCTGCGCCCGATCAGGCCCATGCCGTCGGCGATGTCCGAGGCGATGGCCCGACGCAGGCCTTCGCTGTCGCGCGCTTCGATGGCGGCCAGGGCGATGCGGTGCTGATCGACGAGGTTGGCGGTGCCGTAGCGGCCGTAGACGACGCGCATGAAGGGGCCGAATTGCAGCCACAGGGTTTCGATCAGGCGGTTCAGGGTCGGTCGCGGGCTGGCGTGGTAGATGCTGAAATGAAAGGCGTAATTGCATTCCATATAGGCGATGATGTCACCGCGCTCCATGGCTCGGTCGAGATCGCTGTCGATGTCGCGCAGGCCTCGCAGCCGCGCCGCGCCGATGTGGGGCAGGGCCTGGACGGCGGCTTCCGGCTCCAGCAGCAGGCGGCATTCCAGCAGATCGGTGAACCTCGCCTCGCTCATCGCCGGAACCTCGATCTTGCGCTTGGAGCGGATCTCCACCGCCCCTTCCGCGGCCAGTCGGCTCAGCGCATCGCGCACCGGCATCTGGCTGACCCCCAGCTCCAGCGCCAGGCCGCGCGTCGAAAGCCCCACCCCCGGCACGATCTTGCCGGTGATCATCCGCCGGCGAAGCTCCTCATAGACGCTGGCGTGCAGCAACGGCTCGTCGGCGATCTCGACAATCGCCTCGCTCGTGCTCGCCGTCGTCGATGCCCTGGGCATGGGTCCCTCAAAGCCGCGCGAGGATTGACGCGAACGGGTGCGCCGCGTGATCCTACCGCGCCCGTTATCGCCGACGCCAGGGGTCCGTAAGTGTCTGAACTGAAAAGCTGGATAGAGGCGCGCGGGATCACCGAGGTGGAATTCCTTATACCCGACATGAACGGCGTCCTGCGCGGCAAGGTTCTGCCGGCGGCCAAGCTGCTGCAATCGGAGCGCGACGGCTCGCTGCGCCTGCCGAGCAGCGTCTTTTCGGTGACCGTGACCGGCGACTACGCCGGGGCCGACGACGACGAGGACACCTATCGCGATCCCGACATGGTGCTGCGCCTGGACGCGGCGACCCTGTGCGTCGCGCCGGGCCTCAAGACCCCTACCGCCTTCGTGTTCGCCGACGGCCACCATCTGGACGGGACGCCTTGGGCGTCGTCGCCGAGGCAGGTGCTCAGGGCGATAGTCGAGCTTTATCGCGCCCGCGGCTGGCGCGCCCTGGTGGCTCCGGAGATCGAGTTCTACCTCACCGCCATGAACCCGGACCCCGACCTGCCGCTCACTCCTCCCGCGGGACGATCGGGCAGACCCGAGACCTCGCCCCAACCCTATGGCCTGGAGGCGATCAACGAGTTCGAGGATGTCATCGACGCCATCTACGAATATTCCGAAGTCGCGGGCCTGAACGTCGATACGATGATCCACGAGTCTGGCGCGGCGCAGCTTGAGATCAACTTCATCCACGGCGATCCGGTTTCGCTGTGCGACCAGGTGCTCCTCTTCAAGCGCATCGTCCGCCAGGTGGCCCTCGCGCACGGCGTCTATGCGACCTTCATGGCCAAGCCCATGGAGAGCCAGCCGGGAAGCGCCATGCACTTGCACATCTCGGTGGTGGGGGAGGGAGACGGGGTCAATCTGTTCGCCGGCGATGACGGGGCCGACAGCGCCATGTTCCGCCATTTCGTGGGCGGCCTGCAGACGTACCTGCCGCGGATCGCGCCCCTATTCGCACCCAACGTCAATTCGTTCCGCCGCATGCGACCCAGCCACAGCGCCCCGATCAATGTGCAGTGGGGCAGGGACAACCGCTCCTGCGGCCTGCGCGTTCCGATCTCCGATCGCCACAACCGCCGGATCGAAAATCGCCTGCCGGGCGCCGACGCCAATCCATACCTCGCCATGGCCGCGGCGCTGATCAGTGGCTACCTCGGCATCGAGGAGGGGGTCGAGCCCGCCGACCAGGTCGCCGGAAACGCCTATCATCATCCCCGCACCCTGCCCAAGACGCTGGAGGAGGCCCTGGAGCGGTTCGCCGCCTGCCAACCGGTTCGCGCGCTCCTGGGCGAGCCCTTCTTCCGCGCCTTCTCCGCCATCAAGGACGCCGAACTGGAGGCTTTCCAGGGCGTGATCAGTTCCTGGGAGCGCGATCATCTGCTCCTGAAGGTGTGATGTGACCTTCAACGCCGGCCTGAACATGGCGGGGTCATACTACGCGGCGACCGCCCATCGGGCCCCCGCCTATCCGAGCCTCACCGAAGAGATCGACGCCGATCTGGTGGTGGTGGGCGGCGGCTGCACCGGCCTTTCCGCCGCCCTTCACGCCGCCGGGTGGGGCCTGAAGGTCGTGCTTCTTGAAGGCGGCAAGGTCGGCTGGGGAGCGTCGGGGCGCAATGGCGGCCAGATGATTCCGGGCCTTCGCAAGGGCGCGGTGGAGCTGGTACGCGCCTACGGTTCCGAGCGGGCCAGGGCGTTGTTCGATCTATCCCTTGAGGCGCGCGCCCTGGTCCTGGGCCTGATCGAGCGGCACGGCATCGCCTGCGATCTGAAGGCCACCGGCCATCTGCTGGCGGCGGTCAAGGCATCCGATCTGCGTCACATGGAGGCCGAGGCCGAATGCCTGGCGACGGTGATGAACTATTCCGAAGTCGAACTGCTCTCGGCGGAGGAGGTGCGGGGTGAAGTTGATACGCCCTATGCCGGCGGCCTCATGGACCGCCAGGGCGGCCACTTCCATTCGCTCAACTACACCCTGGGCCTCGCCCAGGCGGCGAGCGCGGCGGGCGTGAGGATCTTTGAGAACTCGGTGGCGACGAAACTGGAGACCGGGTGCGACGCGCGAGTGAGGACGGCGACGGGGGCGGTGCGCGCCGGGCAGGTGCTGCTGGCCGGCGACGCACTGCTCCAAGGGCTTTCGCCAAAGGTGAACAACCGGATCATGCCGGTCGCCAACTATCTGGTTGCGACGGCGCCCTTGCTCGATCCGCGCGCCCTCATCCCCCGCGACGCGGCGATTTCCGACAACCGCTTCGTGGTCAACTACTACCGGCTGACCGCCGACGGGCGCCTGCTGTTTGGCGGCGGCGAGCGCTACACGCCGGCCCCGCCGCGCGACATCGCCGCCTTCGTTCGCCCCTATATGGAGGCGGTGTTCCCCCAGCTTCGGGGCACGCGGATCGAACACGCCTGGGGGGGGCTTGTCTCCATCACCCGCAACCGCCTGCCGCAAATCGGACGCCAGGGCGAGGTCTATTTCGCCCACGGCTATTCCGGCATGGGAGCGATCCTGTCCACCCTGGCGGGCAAGCTGGTGGTCGAGGCCATGGCCGGCGAGACGGACCGGTTCGACCTCTTCGCCGGAGTCGCGCCGCCGGCCTTTCCCGGCGGGGTCGGCCTGCGCGGGCCGCTCCATGTTCTTGGCATGCTCTGGTATGCCCTTCGCGATCGCCTTTGACGGCTGGAGAATGGAAATCGCCAATGACCACTGATGGCGCCTCGAACGACAGAATCCTGGGCATGGATCGGCCCATCGACCGGCGCGACTTTCTGAACGGCGTGGCCGTGGCCGCCGGCGCGCTCGGCGGCGGCCTCCTGGGTGGGACCGGCGCCCTGGCCGGCCCGGCGTGGCCTCAGGATGGGGCAGGTTATTATCCGCCCGAGCTGACCGGCATGCGCGGCAGCCATCCCGGATCGTTCGAGAACGCCCACGCCCTGCGCGACGGTGATTTCTGGTCAACTCACCCAGGGATCAAGGATGCCGGCGAGACCTACGACCTGGTGATCGTGGGGGCCGGGATCAGCGGCCTTTCGGCGGCTCATTTCTATCGCGCCGCCAGGCCCGGCGCGCGCATCCTCATTCTCGACAACCACGACGATTTCGGCGGCCATGCCAAGCGCAACGAGTTCCATCTGGACGGCAAGCTTCACCTCCTCAACGGCGGTACGCTGGAGATCGACAGCCCCCGGCCCTACAGCGCCGTGGCCGGCGGCCTGCTCACCACCCTGGGAATCGACCCCGTAGCGCTTGCCAAGACTTGCGACCGCGACGAGATCTATTCATCCCTGGGCCTTCGCCACGGGGTGTTCTTCGACAAGGAAACCTTCGGCGTCGATCGCCTCGTCGCGGGCGCGCCGGCGGCCTGGTACGGCCAGGGAGGATCGTGGCCGGCGTTCCTCGCCAAGACGCCGCTCGCGCCGGCGGTGCGGGCCGACATCCTGCGCATAGAAACCGGTTCCATCGACTACATGCCAGGCCTGACATCCGAGGAGAAGAAGGATCGCCTCTCGCGGATCAGCTACGGCGACTACCTCACCAAGGTCGCGAAAGCCGACCCGGGCGTCATTCCCTTTTATCAGAGCCACACCCAGGGCGAGTGGGGCGTCGGCATCGACGCTGTCTCGGCGCTGGATTGCTGGGGCTTCCACATGCCCGGCTTCCAGGGGTTGAAGTTGAAACCCGGCCCGGCGCCGCGAATGAGTTACACGCCGGCCGGCTACGTCCAGGGGGGTTCCTATGTCTTCCATTTCCCCGACGGCAATGCTTCCATCGCCCGCCTCCTGGTCCGCGACCTCATCCCCGGCGCCGTGCCCGGTAGAGACTGCCGAGATGTGGTGACCGCCAGGATCGACTATGCGCGTCTCGACCGGCCGGACAATCCGGTCAGGATTCGCCTTTCCAGCATCTGCGTGCGCGCCCGCAACATCGGCGATCCCGCCGCCTCGCGCGGCGTCGAGGTGGCCTACGCGCGCGGCGACGGGGTGTTCACGGTCAAAGCCAAGGCCTGCGTGCTCGCCTCCTGGAACATGATGATCCCCTATCTTTGCCCGGAAATGCCCGAACCGCAGAAGGCGGCCCTGCACAAGCTCGTGAAGACGCCCCTGGTCTACACCAGCGTCGCTCTGCGCAACTGGACGGCGTTCCAGAAGTTGGGCGTCGCAATCGTCACCGCTCCGGGGAGCTACCATACGTCCTTCCACCTCAACTGGCCGGTGGACATCGACGACTATGTCACTGAGCGTTCTCCCGAGGCGCCGATCCTGGTCCATATGACGCGCACCCCCTGCCAGCCGGGCCTGCCTGAGTTCGACCAGAACCGGGCCGGTCGCTACGACCTCCTCGCGACTTCCTTCGAGACCTTCGAGCGCAACATCCGCGACGAACTGGGCCGCGCCCTGGCGGCGGGCGGTTTCGATCCGGCCCGCGACATCACCGCCATCACCGTCAACCGCTGGCCGCACGGCTATGCGCCCGAATGGAACGCGCTGTGGGATCCGCCTCTGCCGGAGGATCAGCTACCCAACGTGATCGGTCGCGCCCGGTTCGGCCGGATCGCCATTGCCAATTCCGACGCCGGCGCCGCCGCCTACACCGACTGCGCCATCGACCAGGCGCATCGCGCGGTGGGAGAGCTGCTGGCGATTTGAGGCTAGACGTTCAGCAGCAGAAATTCCCGCTCCCAGGGGCTGATCACCCGCATGAAGGTGGCGAATTCGGCCCGTTTGACGGCGGCGAAGGTGGTGACGAATCCGCGCCCGAACACCTCGCTCAACTCCGGGGTCTCCTCGAACAGGCCGACCGCTTCCAGCAGGCCCACCGGCAGGTCGAACTCCTCGCCGCGCGCAGATCCCGACACCGGCTCGCCGGGGGTCAGGTGGTGAGTCAAGCCCAGGTAGCCGCAGGCCAGGGACGCGGCCATGGCCAGATAGGGGTTGGCGTCCGAGGAGGGCACGCGGTTTTCCACCCGGCGGTTGACCGGCGAGGAGGGCGGGATGCGCAGTCCCGTGGTGCGATTGTCATAGCCCCACTGGACGTTGACCGGGGCCGAGGCGCCCTTCACCAGCCGCCGATAGGAATTGACGTAGGGCGCCAGCATGCAGGTCACCGCCGGCAAATAGCGCTGCTGGCCCGCCAGGAACTGGAAGAACTCCGGCGTCGGCCGCCCTTTGGCGTCGGTGAAGATGTTCTCACCGCTTTTCGCCGACAGGACCGATTGGTGGACGTGCATGGCCGATCCCGGCTCGTGGGCGATCGGCTTGGCCATGAAGGTGGCGTAGATGTCGTGCTTGAGCGCCGCCTCGCGGATCGTGCGTTTGAGCAGGAACACCTGGTCGGCCAGGGCCAGCGGATCGCCATGGCGCAGATTGATCTCCATCTGCGCCGCGCCTTCTTCATGGATCAGGGTGTCCACTTCGAGAGCCTGGGCTTCGGCGAAGGCGTAGATGTCCTCGAAGACGGCGTCGAACTCATTGACCGCCGAGATCGAATAGGACCGGCGCCCCGCCTCCGCCCGTCCCGAGCGGCCGATGGGCGGCTCCAGCGGATAGTCGGGGTCGATATTGCGCTTGACCAGGTAGAATTCCAGCTCCGGCGCCACGACCGGCGCCCAGCCCTGTTCGTGATAGAGGTCGATCACTCGCTTGAGCACCTGTCGCGGCGCGATCTCCACCGGGCGCCCGTCGTGATAGACCGCGTCATGGATCACCTGCGCGGTCGGATCGCTCGCCCACGGCACCGCGCACAGGGTGGAAAAGTCCGGCCGCAGTTCGATGTCGCCATCCGAAGGGTCGTAGCGGAATTCGGCGTTCTCCTCGGGGTATTCCCCCGAGATGGTCTGCATGAAGATCGAGGAGGGCAGGGCCATGGCGGTGTCGTCGAAGAATTTCGCTGACGGCATGATCTTGCCGCGCGCGACGCCGGCCAGGTCGGGAACCAGGCATTCGATCTCGCTCACCCCGCGCGCCGCCGCCCAGGCCCTAGCCTGAGCGACATCGGCGATCGGCGAGGGGACCGAGGAAGCGGATTTCTTTTTCTTAGGCATGGGATTTCTTTTTCAGCGGGAAAGCGCGGATCGCGGCGCAGAGCGGCGCGGGCCGCCAAACGGCCCGGCGACGGTCCATGTCGATCGACAAGGGTGCGGCGATGCCCATACACAGGCGACCCATGACGGGCCGCCGAGGCGTTCCTGTTTCAGTCCGCGAAGATCGATACTTTAGCTTGTTCCTCGGACAAACGCCAGCCGTGCATTCTCGGCGCCTGGAAGCGATGTGATCACAGTCTCTTGACGCATGGGCGGCGCGAGGTGATCGTGGAGCAAATGTTCGGAGGGGATTTCACATGGCGAAACGACGGGCTTGGCTGGCGGCCGCTTTGACTTCGAGCGCGATGGCGCCCATGCTCTTGGCGGGGGGCGCGGCGGCGCAGACCGCGCCGCAAGCCGCCGACACCTCGATCAGGCTAGGGGCGACCGAGGTGGGCGAGGTCGTCGTCACGGCCACGCGCAAGGAGGAATCGCTCAGCAAGGTGGCCGAAAGCGTCAGCGCCTTCACCGCCCAGAAGATGGAGGTGCTGAACATCAAATCGTTCGCCGACCTGGCGAAGTTCACGCCCGGTGTCACCTTCGATAGCGATAGCCACGACATCTCGATCCGCGGAATCGCCTCGACGGCTGGATCGGGCACCACCGGCGTCTATATCGACGACACGCCGGTGCAGGTGCGCAATCTGGGCCTCAACGCCAACAACACTCTACCGGCGGTGTTCGACCTGCAGCGGGTCGAGGTTCTGCGCGGGCCGCAGGGCACCTTGTTCGGGGCCGGCTCCGAAGGCGGGACGGTGCGCTACATCACCACCCAGCCCAGCCTCACCGCCTACAGCGCCATGGCCCACGCCGAACTCGCCTTCACCCAGGACGGTTCGCCCAGCTATGAGGCGGGCTTCGCTCTCGGCGGGCCGATCGCCCAGGGCAAGCTGGGTTTCCGGATCAGCGCCTGGGGCCGGCGGGACGGCGGCTGGATCGACCGGGTCGACTATCAGACGCTGAACGTCACGGATGGCGACGCCAATCGGGTGGACACCTATGTCCTGCGCGGCGCCCTGACCTGGGCGCCGACGCCCAATCTGACCATCACGCCGGCGATCAACTATCAAAAGCGCGACCAGCACAACTATGACAACTACTGGGTGTCGATCTCCAATCCTGGCGCGGGCGTCTATCGCAACGGTACGCCAGACCGGATGGCGGACCCGGATCGTTTCTACATGCCGACCCTGAAGGTGGAGTACGACCTGCCGTGGGCGAAGGTGATTTCCAATACCTCCTACTACAATCGCCTGGAGCGCGTGAACGGCTACAGCGGCACGATCTACGACCTGTCGTTCTTCCAGCACCTTCTCACCAGCGATCCCAATCAGTTGAGCACATTTGGTTTCCCCGCGCTGCCGGCGGTTGACGGGAACGGGGCGCCTATTGCCTGCGCCAACAATTGCGGCTCACTGTATCCGTTGCTGACGCCCACCGGGCCGAACGCGGCGACGCTCGGCCCGTTCGCCAACTATTTCGCGCAAAATCGGATCACCAATGCGCAGCAGAACTTTACCCAGGAAATCCGCGTTCAGAACGCCAGTCCCGCCGCGCGCCTGCAGTGGACGGCCGGATTCTTCTATTCGTTCAATCGTCAGCAGAGCAACGAGCAGATCTTCGACCCGCAACTTCCCGCCCTGACCCAATATCTATGGGGTGTGGACATGATCACGGGCTGGGGTGAGAATCTGCTGCCGGGCGGCGTGGACTACGACAACAACACCCGCGCCAAGGATCGGCAGGAAGCCCTGTTTGTCGACGCCAGCTATCTGATCACCGAAAAGCTGAAGTTGGACGTCGGGCTGCGTTATGCCTGGACCCACTTCGCCTTCGTCAACACCAACGATGGACCGCAGGATCTCCTCTGTGCGAGCGGGTCCACGAGTTGCGCGCCGGCGACGCCGTCGGGCGGCAAGGACGAAAGGCCGTTCACGCCCAAGGTCAGCCTGTCTTATCAGATCACTCCCGACGACCTGATCTACGCCACCGCCTCCAAGGGCTACCGCATCGGCGGCGCGACCCCGCCGCTCCCGATACCGACCTGCGGCCCAAACCCCTTTCCCACCTCCTACAATTCCGACTCGGTGTGGAGCTATGAGGCGGGGACCAAGGATCGCTTCTTCGACCGCAAGGTGCAGGTTTCGGCCAGCGCCTACTACATCAAATGGTCGAACATCCAGCAGGCCTTCTATGTGCCCCTATGTGGCATCCAGTTCACCACCAACGCCGGCGAGGCGGTCAGCAAGGGCTTCGACTTCCAGGGCCAGTGGCAGGTCACGCGCGATTTCGATCTCGAGGCGAGCGTCGGCTACACCCACGCCCGGTTCACCAAGACGGCGCTGGACGCCAACGGCGATGTCCTCGACATCAGCGGCGATTCTCTGGACGTCACGCCATGGACGGTGACCCTGGGCGCGCAATACAATTTTGCCGTCCTGGGCCGGGAATCCTTTTTGCGCCTCGACTACGAGTACAACAGCCGGCGAACGACACCGATTCCCAACGAGGATCCGAACACGGCCTTCTTCGATCAGGGCCTGGTTCCCAACCCCGCCACCAATCTGTTTTCCGCCCGCCTGGGCGTCAGTTTCGCCAGATGGAATCTCGCCGTTTTCGCGGACAATGTATTCGACGCCCACCCCCAGCTCAATCTTACCCATCAGGATCGAGCCGCCACGCTCTATGAAGCGACGACCTTCCGGCCGCGCACCATCGGCCTGTCCGCGAACTTCAAGTATTAGAGGGGGTCGGGCTCTTGACCATGGCCGGCGCCAATAGCCTCGACGCCTTCTGGATGCCGTTCACCAACAATCGCGGCTTCAAGGCGCACCCGCGCCTGCTCGCTAGAGCCAAGGACATGCACTATTTCACCCCGGACGGCCGGGCGATCCTCGACGCCGCCGCTGGCCTCTGGTGTGTCAACGCCGGCCATGGACGGACCAGAATCGTCGAGGCCATCCAGCGCCAGGCCGCCGAACTGGATTTCGCCCCGACCTTTCAGCTGGGCCATCCCGTGGCCTTCGAACTGGCCAACCGGCTGGCGGCGATCTTTCCGCCGGGCCTGGACGCGGTGTTCTTCTGCAACTCCGGCTCCGAGGCGGTCGATAGCGCGCTCAAGATCGCCCTGGCCTATCAGCGGGCGAGCGGCCAGGGATCGCGCACCCGCCTGATCGGCCGCGAGCGCGCCTATCACGGGGTGGGATTCGGCGGCGTCTCGGTGGGCGGCATGGTCGGCAACCGGCGCTGGTTCGGCCCGCTTCTTCCGGGGGTCGATCACCTTCGCCACACCCATGGCGCGGGGGCGGCCTTCACCGATGGGCAGAGCGCCGCCGGCGCCGATCTGGCCGACGACCTCGAGCGCCTCGTCGCCCTGCACGGGGCCGAGACCATCGCCGCGGTGATCGTCGAACCGCTGGCCGGCTCGACCGGTGTTCTGCCGCCGCCCGTGGGCTATCTGGAGCGGTTGCGCGAGATCGCCACGCGGCATGGCATCCTGTTGATCTTCGACGAAGTCATCACGGCCTTCGGGCGTCTGGGGTCAGCCACGGCGGCCGAGCGCTTCGGCGTCCTTCCAGACATGATCACCTGCGCCAAGGGCCTGACCAACGCCGCCGTCCCCATGGGCGCCGTGGCGGCGAGCGCCGAGGTCTATTCAGCGATCGTCGAGGGCGCCGCCCCGGGGATCGAACTCTTCCACGGTTACACCTATTCAGGCCATCCCCTGGCGGCGGCGGCCGGCCTGGCGACCCTCGATGTCTACGCCGAGGAGGGTCTGTTCGAACGCGCCCGCGCCATGAGCGCCTACTTCGCGCAAGGGGTGCATAGTCTGCGCGGCGCGCGCCACGTGATCGACATCCGCAACCTGGGCTTGGTCGCCGGGATCGAGCTTGAGTCCCGCCCCGGCGCGCCGGGCGCGCGCGCCGGCGAGATCTTCCAGCGCTGCTTCGACGAAGGCCTGCTGATCCGCATCACCGGCGACACCATCGCCCTCTCGCCGCCGCTCATTCTGGAAGAGGCCCATATCGACGAGATGATGGGCAAGATCGCCGAGGTTGTGGCGCGGACCGATTAGCGTTTCTCACCGCGCAGCCAGCGCAGGACGCGGGCGCGGCCGCGATCCCAGATCAGGGCGATGCGCTCGGTTACTGAGAGCCGGATCGGGTTTGCCGAAGCGATTTCCCGCGGTTCCAGGAACGCCACGCGCCGCCGGACGATCCGCGCGAGGCGCGCCAGTTCGGAGTCGAGGTCGCGGGCCATGGCTAGCGCATTGGCCGGCTGAGACGATGAACCCAATCCCTACCGTCCCCACCGGGCTTGTCCCGGTGATCCATGACCCAGGCGTTTGCCGTGGCC
>JALYTR010000260.1 GCA_030854165.1 Pseudomonadota bacterium
CCTGATGGGTGTCCGCGAAGCGGTCGAACCAGGGCCGCATCAGCGCATGATCGAAGCCCGGCCCGCCGTGCAGAACCACCAGGGCCGGCCGCTCGACCATCCGCGCCCCGTCGATGGCCAAGTGGGCGCCCATGGTATCAAAGAACAGGCTGGCGCCATTGACTGTGAGATACATGGGGGCGGCTTCCTTTCCCTAAGGCGCGAGGTCGTTCAGCGGGTCGTGAAACGACACCCTCGCTCCATCCGCTTGGTTCCACCGCCATAGCACGAGATTGAACCCGCCGGGCCACGCCGCCGAGGGAACGCGCGCGCCATCGCTGGCCGCCAACAAACGATCCGCGGCCCGCCACGTCGCTGGCTCGAGCTTGTCCACCCAGGCAATCGGCTTCCACGGCGCGGTCAGGTCGGCCGCCTTGAGCCCCACGGATCGCCGCGTGGCGGCGTCGGCGAGATCCACGATGGTGGCGTTCGAAACTTCGTAGGCGACGAATGTGCCGGGTCGCACGCCCATTTCCTGCTGATATTCGGCGAAGGCCGTCTCGATGTCGCATGGGAGATAGAGGGCGGGCTGACCCGGCCGGTTCCAGCGACCGCCATGCCGCGCCGCGCCCTCCCCGCTCAGCGGCGCCCCGGCGAACCGCGGACTGAGAATTCGCCAGAACCGCGCCTTCTCCCACCGAACCGCATTCACGCGTATCCGCCGTCCGTCAGGGTGTCGAGATGGTTGAGCACCGCGTCGGCATGGCCGGCCGACACCAGTTCCTCGGCCGTCTGACCGCCAAAGCCCATCAGCGGCTGGTGGCGAAACCAGACGGCCGCCTTGGCGTCGTCGCCGACGATCTCCGCGGCGGCCGTCACGATGCGGGCGATCTCGCCGACGCGGGCCTGGACCGACGGCGAGCCAGGCGTTCGGGTGATCGTGTTGCGGTGCAGGCGGGTCACTCTCGACAGGTCCGCGACACTCATCTTTAGCGCGCCGCCCACCCGGCTGGGCGAGAGGCCGCCCCCTTTTGGATCGGCCGCCTTGGCCAGAAATCGACTGAGCATGGGTCTTCAAATGTGCAGACCCGCACAATATAGGCACATAAGCCTGTCCGCAAGGGGGCCCCAAGATCCTTCTCCCCTTGCGGGAGAAGGTGCGCCGCGCGATCGGTTAGAAATTGACCTTGGCGCCGATCTTGAAAGCTCGACCGTAGATTCCCGCGTTGGACCAGGCGGGGTTGTAGTTGTTGGCGCCATAGGTCGTGGGATCGAAGGGCGGGGCGCGGTCGGTCACGTTCATCACGTCCACATAGATTTGCAGGTGGTCGTTGACATCGTAGCTGGCGTGGGCGTCGAGATCCCAGAACGCCTTGACCCTGCACTCGACGATCGTGCCGTCCAGGTAGGTGGCGTTGATGACGCTGTTGAGACAGGTGGCCGTCGGCACGTCGAAATCGTCGGCCTTCAGCTCATAGCCGTCGCTGTAATAGAGGGTGGCCGAAAGCGTGAGCGGGCCCTTGGAAAAGGTGTTCTGCCAGTTGAAGCGCAACTTGGGCGTGCCGGACGCCGACACGGCGTTATAGGGGCCGATCGTGCCGGCGTAGTGCTGGGTCAGGGTGTGGCCCGGATTGTTCGGATCGGCGACCGCCAGATCCAGACGCTCGGTGTAGTTCCCGTCCACAGAAGAGGTGTATCTGACCCCATAGGGCAGGTTGAACCGGGCGATGGCGCCGAAATCGTAGCCTTCGGTCAGCTCCGAATTGAGATTGGCGAACGTGAAGTCGATGAATCCGGGGGCTGGCAGGGCGTTGGGAAAGTTGGGATCTGGAATGCCCGGGATGATTTTGCAGACGCCCCCCGGCGGCGGAGCGGTGCCGTTGAAATAGGCGTCGAGCGCCGGCGTCAGGCAACTCTGGTCCGCCGCGATTACGTTCTTCTTGGTGATGTGATAATAATCGAACGACAGGCTGAACTGTGGGATCGGATCGACCACGATGCCGACAGTGAAATTGCGCGAGGTTTCGGGCTTGAGGTTCGGGTTTGCCAAGGTGGTCTCGCCCAGAGCGTACGGGTTGCCATAGCCGTCGTTGCCGTGAGCGGCCTGGAACGCGGCTGGCGCGACCGCGTTGACAAATCCGGTGGTGGGAAACGAGTTGGCTTCCGCGAAGCTCGGAATGCGGAAGCCTTCGGAATAGGTCGAGCGGAAGGTGATCTGCTTGATCGGCTGAAAGCGGCCGCCGACCTTGGGCGAGAAGGCGCTGACCCCGGTCGAATACCAGTCGTAGCGACCGCTGAAATTCAGGTCGAGCTGCTTGATGACCGGCGCGTCCAATTCAAAGGCCACCGCTTCGGTGGTCCGGTCGCCGATCGCGCCAAACGGATTGATGGTGAAATAGCGCTCCGTCGGTCCGTTCGTGTCGGGGTTGGCGCTTGGGTTGAAAATGGACTCATAGCGAAACGCGGCGATCAGGCCCAATTGCAGCGGGCCGCCCGGCAAGGTGAACAGATCCCGGTTCAGGGTTCCCTGCACCTGGCCCAACTTGGAGTTGGAGTATTGATCGTTTTCGGGCGAGATAAAATTTCTCACTGTCTGGCTGTTGGCGGACGGATTCACGAAATTATAGGAACCGTCGGCAACCGCCGACAGAAGGTTGGCGATGAAAAGATCGCCTTTCGCGATATTCGTCAACCGGCTCTCCGAAAACGTGCCTTCGACGTCATAATTCCATTCCCCAGCCAAATCGAAAGAACCCTTGACGCCGCCGGCGGCGCGATAGGTCGTCGAGATCTGTTCGCCGCTGGCGGGTATGTCGCCGAACCGATAGACGATCTTGGCGGTGTCGCCCATGGCGGCGAACGGATTGTTGGGGTTGAGCGTTCCGTTGGCGGCGCTGCAATTGACCCCGCCGGCGCAGATATAGACCGGCAAGGTCAGTCCGGGGAAGGCGGGCTCGCTCGCCGTCGAATAGGGGGGCAAACCCAAGGCGCCGGGCGTCGCCTGTTGGCGAATGCTGGACGGCGTCCCGAGCGAAAAGACGTCGTTGCGATAGAAGTTGAGGGCGAGATAGGCCTCGGCGTTTTCCCCGAGCCTTTTCGTGCCGCGGAAGGACGCGCTGAGGCGCTTGTCGTCGGGAGAAATCACCCCATAGTCGTGGGTCAGATCCTGCTGGCACAACTTCACCGGGCCGTTGTCGATGCCGCTGGCCCCGCCCGCGGCCGCCTGGGCGGGGGTGATGGTGACGGGCATGAGGCCGCCGCAGCCCGCCGCTGGATTCAGGAGCCGGTAGTCGCCGGTGAAGGCGCCAGCCACCGGATCGAATGGGCGAACCACCGGCACTATGGAGGCGCCGACACCCTGGAAAGAGCCGTCGAACTGCACGCCGTTGGCGTCACCGTTCGATCGGCAGGTCGTGGTCCCGGGCGTCACCGTGCTCGGGCCGCAGGTCTTGCTATTGTCGGACGTATTGAAGGGGTAGCCGCGTTGATTGTTCAGCAATTGTGAATCGTGTTCGTATTCGAACCCGAAATAGACATTGTAGCCGTCGTCGTGCAGATCGCCGTGCCCGACCAGGGCCTGAACGTTGAAATCGTCGCCGCCGCTGGCTTGGGTGGTGCCCCCCTCGGCCTTGAAGGTGAGGCCTTGATAGGTATGCTTGGTGATCACATTGACCACGCCGGCGATCGCGTCGGCCCCGTAGGTCGATGACGCGCCGTCCTTCAGCGTCTCGATCCGATCGATGATCACGTCGGGGATGGTGTTCAAATCGACGAAATTGCGCGTGCCGTCGTCGGCCAGGGGATAATAGGTCAGGCGCAGGCCGTCGAAGAGGGTCAGGGTGGAATTGCTGCTGAGGCCGCGCAGGGCGATCGACGCCGCGCCGGCCGCGAACGCGGCGTTGGCGGTGAACGAATTGGGCAGGGAGCCGCCGGCGTTGGCCGCGATGGACTGGACGCCCTGTTCAACGGTGGCGATCCCGCGGGCTGTCAGGTCGGTGGCGGTGAGGACGGTGACCGGCGCGACCGTCTCGTTCAGCTTGTGCTGGAAGAGGGAGCCGGTGACCACCACTTCGCCCACCGTGGTGTCGGCCGGGGAAGCAGGCGCGGCCGCGGCGGCGACGGTCTGGGCG
>JALYTR010000261.1 GCA_030854165.1 Pseudomonadota bacterium
AGGCCCGGTCGATCCCAACGCCAACGTCGTCGCAAAGGCGGCGGCGTGGCTTAGGGAGAATTTGTAAGTTAACCCTCCACGCCCACGTCCTCACCCCCACCGTCATCGCCGGGCTTGTCCCGGCGACCCATGACCCAGCCGCTCGCCGTGGCGGCGCTCAGGCGCGGCCAAATCCCAGATCGGGGGCATGGGAGGCCGGGACTTACGCCCGGCCATGACGTTCTTTTGGGGAACTATTCAACTTCAACACCCATTGCTCTTACCAGTAAAATCCCACGCGGATGCGGCGCCATGGCCACCGAACCCAAGACACCCGATCATCCCGACTTCGACAACAACCCAGAGTGGACACGGGCCGATTTCGCTGAAGCGCGGCCGACTTCGGAGGTGCTCCCGGGCGGCCTCCAACCGCCCGGCGCGGAGGTGGGCGAGGGGGAGACGCACGTCCGGAGCGGCGCCCAAGCCATGGAACCCGCGCGCGCCATCTCGCGCCGGATCTTGGCTGGTAAGAAGCGCGCGACGGTTGACGACTTCCTGGCCAGCCGCCACCGCGAGATGTGACCTCGTTCTGTCGAGGCCCCTCGCCCACACTTTTCTCCCCAAAAACACCCTTCCCCGCGTCGCCCCCGCCGCGACTCAGCTTATGCGGTTAACGCGGGATTAAGGATGGCGGATGCTGAATCGCCGCCACGCATCGAAGCAGTCCGCGCGCGGTCGGGGGCTGAAGGTTCAATCAAAGCGCGGCGGAGGCCCCGGGGTCCAATGACGTTCAAGGTGTTTGCTCCACAGACCAAGGAATTGAAGCCTCGGATCGTGGTGTTCGGGGTCGGCGGGGCCGGCGGCAACGCGGTCAACAACATGATCGAGGCGGGGCTGGAGGGCGTCGAGTTCGTGGTCGCCAACACCGACTCCCAGCAGCTCGCCTTTTCCAAGACCGACCGGCGCATCCAGCTCGGCGTCAATGTCACCCAGGGGCTGGGCGCCGGCGCCCATCCGGAAGTGGGCATGTCGGCGGCCGAGGAATCCGCCCCGGAGATCGGCGAGAATCTGGACAGCGCCCACATGGTCTTCATCACCGCCGGCATGGGCGGCGGCACCGGCACTGGGGCCGGCCCGATCATCGCCAAGTGCGCCCGCGAGCGCGGCATCCTCACCGTCGGCGTGGTCACCAAGCCCTTCCACTTCGAGGGGCGCCACCGCATGCGCCTGGCCGAGGCGGGCATCGCCGAGCTGCAGCGCTATGTGGACACCCTGATCGTCATCCCCAACCAGAACCTGTTCCGGGTCGCGAATGAGCGGACCACCTTCGCCGAGGCCTTCGGCATGGCCGACCAGGTGCTGCATTCGGGGGTGCGCTCGATCACCGACCTGATGGTCCTGCCGGGCCTGATCAACCTTGATTTCGCCGACGTGCGCACGGTGATGACCGAGATGGGCAAGGCGATGATGGGCACCGGCGAGGCGTCCGGGGAGGGCCGCGCCCTGATGGCGGCGGAAAACGCCATCCAGAACCCACTGCTCGACGAAGTCACCCTCAAGGGGGCCAAGGCGGTGCTGGTCAACATCACCGGCGGCCTGGACATGACCCTGCTGGAGGTCGACGAGGCGGCCAACGCCATTTCCGGCCAGGTCGATCCGGAGGCCAACATCATCTTCGGGGCGGCGTTCGACCCCACCCTCCAGGGGGTGGTGCGAGTCTCGGTGGTCGCCACCGGCATGGACGGCGCCTCCATCGCGGCCATCGAACCCTATCAGACGCGGCGTGGCCACGAGAGCGTGCATCAGGCCGTCGAACCGGCTTGGCAGGCGCCCGCGGCCGAAGTGGAACCGTCGCCCGCCTACGCCACCGAGGAGGCGCCCGAACCCGCGTTCGCCTCGGATGCGGCGCCCGCCCAGAGCGGCGGTCCGATCGTCGTGCCCGCCCTGGCGGTCGGCCAGGCCGACTTCGGCTTTGAAGTCGCGGCGGCGACCGCGCCGGTCAACGGGCAGCCGATCGTTCGCATCGTCGATCCTTCGGTGGCCGAGGCCGAGGACGAACCTCTGTTCGCCGCCAATCACTATGACGAGCGGCGCCCGAAGGGCGGTTGGCTGAGCCTGTTCGGGCGGCCGCGCCCCGACAGTGGAGGGCGCCCTCTGTCGGCCCCGCCGCGCTCCGCAGGCGGCGCACAGGCGGCCCTCGAACCGATGGAGGATCACGACGCCGAGGAGCGCGAGGATCTCGAAATTCCCTCCTTCCTGCGCCGACTCGCCAACTAGGCGGCGCCCACAGGTCTCGGCCACCGCGGGCGGGAGAAGCGGGAACCCATGCGCGATCAATCGGTTAACGAGGACACATTCCGAAACAGGAGTTGTTTTGTGGCGGCGCGCCGGCTCCCCTAGACCCTTTGGTCAGGGGACGATGCGCGGCTGGTCCTAACGCGCTCTGAACGGAGAATTCCGGTTGTCGCCCTATCTGCAGCACACGATCGCCAGTCCGGTTTGTTTCGCCGGCGTGGGCATTCATACCGGCGTTCGCGCCCAGGTCCGCGTTCGCCCAGCCCCGGCCGGTGCGGGGATCGGCTTTCTCCGCACCGACGTGACCGACCGAGACCCGCTTGTTCCGGCCCGCGGCGAAGCGGTCTGCCGGACGCGCCTGGGGACGGTGATCGGCAATGCCGCCGGTGTGACCGTTTCGACGATCGAGCATCTGATGGCGGTCTTTTCGGCCCTGAACATCGACAACGCGCTGGTCGAAATCGATGGGCCCGAGGCGCCGATCATGGACGGATCGTCGCGACCGTTCGTGGCCATCCTCGACCGCGGCGGCCGTCGGCGTCAGGAGGCGCGGCGCCGCTATATCGAGATCCTTGAGCCCATCGAGGTGACCGACGGCGACAAGGCCGCCCGCCTCATGCCCGCCGATCAGTTCGAGGTCGCCGTCGAGATCGCCTTCGAGTCGCCGGCGATCGGCCGCCAGCGCGTCGAACTTGCCGTCGATGAGGCGACCTTCCGCCGCGAGCTGGCCGATTGCCGCACCTTTGGCTTCCTGCATGAGGTGGACGCCCTGCGCGCCGCCGGCCTGGCGCGGGGCGGCGATCTGGACAATGTGGTGGTCATCGAAGGCGACACGGTTCTCAATCCGGAGGGATTGCGGCGCCCCGACGAGTTCGTCCGGCACAAGGCCCTGGACGCCATCGGCGATCTCTACCTACTGGGAGCGCCGATCATCGGGTGCTACGAGGGACGCTATGCCGGCCATGGTCTCAACAACGCCCTGGTTCGCGCCGTGGGCGCCGCCTCCGGAGCCTGGCGGTACGCCTTGGCGCGCCAGACCCTCGCGGAGACTGGCTGAGGGTTGGCTTATCGGCGCTTGGCCCATGAGTGTTTGGCCCATGCGCGTTTGGCCCATGAGTGTTTGGCCCTGGGGCCGGCCTCGTGTAGAACCCATCCGGCTGGCGCGGGGCGCTCGCACTGCGCTTTCGAGGTGACTTTGTTGTCCAGACCCTGGGGCCGATCCGCCGTCGTCCTGGTCCTGATCGCGGCCATGGCCGCTTCCGGCTGTTCGCTGCTCAAGAAGAAAAAGCCCACCCTCGCCTATGAGGAGCGGCCGGTGGAGCTGCTGTTTTCCGTCGGCGCGGACGACCTCGATCGCCACCAGTGGAACGACGCGGTCAACTATTTCCGCGAGGTGGAGCGGCAACATCCCTATTCGGAGTGGTCGCGGCGGGCGATTCTGATGACCGCCTACGCTCACTACGAGGCCAACAACTACGCCGAGGCGATCGCCGACGCCGACCGGTTCATCGCCCTTTACCCCGGCAATCCCTCGACCGCCTACGCCTACTATCTGAAGGCCGTCTGCTACTTCGAGCAGATCGTCGATGTGAACCGCGATCAGGCGTCCACCGAAAACGCCCAAGTCGCCATGCACGAGGTCGTCAAGCGCTATCCGAACACCCAATACGCCACCGATGCGCGCCTCAAGCTCGACATGGTCTCCGACCAGTTGGCCGGCAAGGAAATGACCGTCGGGCGTTACTATCTCAAGAACGGCGATCCCATCGCCGCCATCGGCCGGTTTCGCAACGTGGTCGATCGATACCAGACCACCTCGCACACCCCCGAGGCC
>JALYTR010000016.1 GCA_030854165.1 Pseudomonadota bacterium
GACGGGAGGAGCGCTCTGGGCGAGCGCGCCGCCAGCCGACAGGGCCGCCAGGGCGACTCCGCCGATCATGGACGACGCCATCAGGCGGCCGCGTGCGGTGGAATACGCAGGTTGCATCTTAAATCTCCCAACAGGCCCCTCTAAGAAGACGCAATCAATCGCGGTCCATCGAAGTCAGCCGATTTGAATTGACGATGCGCCATGAATGTCGGGCCATGACTGGGTGTCAACGCCTCGGAGGGGCAAGATTTACAACAGCCAGATAGATGTCACAATTATAACACATGGTAAATTCTATATTGGTAGACATATATTCTGCAAATGTAATATTCAAAAGCTGAAAAACATAGAAGTCACCCTCAAAGTCGGCTGTTTAAAACTCTTCAGACGCGGGTTCCAAGGTCGATGGAGATCGACCATCAGAGCTCGATTTGTCGAATTGTCGCATGCGATGGCGGCTGGCCGGCGGCAAGCGATCACGCGGTGAGGCTCGGTCCTCGAGAGCCGCGGTCGTCGCGACGAATCGCGTGTTTCGCATGAGCGGTTCGCAATGGGCCGACGCCGCGCGAGCGGGTGGAAGTCCCTGGTGAATCACGCATCGACGTGGCGTCGCGCGTGGTTGCGGAAGGCGCCGAAATGACCTTCACCCATTCGCGGTTCGACAGCGAAGAAACGCGCCGCGGCCACGAAGACGGATGGACCGGTTCGTTCCGCGAGATCGAACGCCATTGCGCCGATCAATGGTGATGGTGATCGCTTGAGTCCGCGGGCGCTCCGTAATCCGCGAGCGTGCCATCCGACCACTTCCTGACGGGAATGAAAAACAGAGTGAACAGGCTGGGATCGACGGCTCCCAACACGGGAGAGCCCTTCAGATTCGCGCCCCATTCGCTTGGGGAAGTTTTTGGGGAAAAGAACATGACATGTGGATACCAGGGACCGTCCGCGTCCGACAGATATTGCTGTTTCGACATCATGAAGGACATCGCGCCGGCCGCCGGCGTCATCGTCGCGCTGCTGGATGTTTTGGAACGCCTTTCCATTTCGCTTTTCGACAACCCGGAGAGCACCCATTCCGCGCGTTCGAGGAAAGTGGGCAACACCGTCCGTGCGGCGGCGGCGTTCAGGCAAATCGGCGCACGCACTTTCGGATTCCAGAATTCTGGATCGTCGAAGGGCTTATCCCAGGCTCTTTCGACGAGACAAACAAAGCCGTTCGTCCCCCTCACCACCGTCTCGAAGCCACGTGCGCCGAGAACCATGACTCCGGCGTTGTCCGAGATCGATGGCGCCGCCGCGCTACGCGCCAGCGCGATCTCTTCCGACCGGTCGGCCGCTAGATATTGGTCGCGTGGGGCCATGTTGAGGTATTGCGAAGGCGCGCCGTGCGCCGCGCCCACCATCGACAACAGAAAAACAAAGCCGCTGACCGCCCAGTTCTGATTTCGTCTGCCCACGGGCGTGCCCCTGTTCGATACTTTGCCTTTTAGCAAACTATTGGGTGAGGCGCGGCTCTGTCAACCCCCTGTCGGCGGTGCGGCGAAAGCCGTTTCTGAACATCCATTTGGCGCGGTCTTGGGGCGCTGATCCTTGGATCGATCCCGTTGGCGAACACCGCGATCAGGCCGCCGCTATCACGATGCGCCAGCCGGACGATTTGCCGCGGTTCACCAACTTGAAGTGATGGAGGCGCGGGAACTGGCTTGGATCGGAGCTGCCGCCTCGGCGGCCTTTCGAGCGATCGGCTCGTGCGCTGTCTAGCCGCATTCGCCCGTGCGCAAAAAGTCGCCATTTGGGTGGCGTCGGCCCGCCGTTGACACGTTGGGAGTGCTGTGCAATAGTTTGCCAGATGGCAAACCATTGCGTCGATTCTCTGGACCGGGCCTTTGCGGCCCTCAGCGACCCCAGCCGCCGCGCGATGCTCGTGCGGTTGGAGCAGGAGCCTGAGCTCACGGTGAGCGCTCTGGCGCAGCCCCTCGCGATCAAGTTGCCCACGGTGCTGAAGCACCTGGGCGTGCTTTCCGCGGCGGGGCTGGTCTCGCGCGAGAAGCATGGCCGCACGGTCAAGGTCCGCCTGGCGCCCGATCCTCTCAAGGCTGCCACCGACTGGCTGAACCGCTACGAGCGCTTCTGGACGAGCGGACTCGACCGGCTGGTGGAGGTTGCCGAGGCCAGAGAAGCCGAGGCGCCGGAGGCGGATGTGCCGGGCGGCGACGCATGACCAGTCTCACCCTCGTCCGCCAGGTCCGGGCGCGGCCCTCGACGGTGTTCGACCTCCTGTCGACGGCGGAGGGCCTGACCGCCTGGTGGGGCCCGGACGCCTTCCCGGCGCTCTCGGCCGAGGCGGACGTGCGGGTGGGCGGACGCTTTCGCGCGCGTTTCCGCACCATCGATGGGGCGGAGCACGAGTGCGCCGGCGAGTTCCTGGAGGTCGAGCCGCCCGTTCGTATCGCCATGAGCTGGCGGTGGACGGCCGGCGGCGAGCCCGAGGAGCGCGGCGCGGTGTCGCGGCTGGAGTTGCACGTGCGCGCGACCAACACGGGCGCGGAACTGATGCTGGTCCATTCGGACCTGCGAAACCCGGCGTCCGAAGCCAGCCATCGTCAAGGATGGGCGGGCGCGCTCGACAAGCTTCAGGCTCGGCTGGGCGGCGCGCCTTGAGGATCGGACGGAGGGTGAAGCGATGAAGACTCTCCGGGCTTTGGGATTGGAGGCGGATGGGCATGAATGTTCCTGGCGCATTTGAAATACGGTCGGCGGTCGGGAGCGCGCCGTCGGCGGTCGAAGCCGGTCGTCCATGCGACGCCCCGCCCCGCCGGGGCCGGGAGGCGACGCGCTCGGACAGGCCCGCGCGGGAAGGGCATCGATCGAAGCCGCGCCCCGATCCCCTGGGCGCGGCGAGCCTCGATACGTTTGGCGGTCTCTTGGACGTATCCCCCGACGAACTCAGGCGAGCGCGCCATCTTTTCACATTGCTGGGCGACCCAGGGCGGCGGACCATTCTGGAGCGGTTGTCGCGCCGACCCCAGAAGCCGGGAACCGCGCTGCCGGGCGCCACCGGCATGGACGGCGAGGATATCTACCACCGCCTGCGCAGCTTGAGGTGGGGTCACGTCCTCACCAAGGACCGTCATCAAATCTACCGCGTGGATCCCGCGTCCTTGGAATGCGCGAGAAAATATGTCGATGTCCTCATTGTCGTGGCGTCGCGGACAGCACGGAGTTTGCCCAATGACCATTGAACTCGACGCGGTGCTTGAGGCGCTGGCCGATTCGACCCGGCGCGACATTTTCGAGCGCATCGTGATCCGACCTCGTCACGTCGGCGAACTCGCGAGCGAACTGCCGGTGACAAGGCCCACGGTGTCTCACCATGTCCGCGTTCTTCGGGATGCGGGGCTGGTAAGCAACGACGAGGGTCTAGTCCTGGTGATGGCGGACGCCTTACCTCACGTGCGGATGTATTTCGACCGGCTTTGGCTGGAGGCCACCCTGGGGGATGCGTGGTTGGAGCAACGGCGGACGGAAACCCACGATTTCGGCTTGTGATTCGAAGTCTCGCCAAATCTCGGCTACGCCGGCTTTTTCGAAGATGTCGCAGGGCCGCCAGGTTAACCGTCACGAGAGGCTCAATTGATAACCACAACGATCGAGACCATGCGTGACTTCTGAAATCGCATTCTGGAGCTAGTAATGAAGCCCCTGGTCACCACCTAAGCGAACTGACGTGGCCTCAAGGTCGAGGTGGTGGAATTCATGTCCGGTCAATACGATGGCGCTGCCCGCGCGGAACATCGGCCAATGATTCACCTCGGCGAGCCGGTGCGTGTGAAGTGCTGCTAAGAGGGAATCAGTCAGGCCCGCCTGCAAAGTCCCGGGGACATCGACATCATTTCGGCCGGGGTTCGGGCGTGTTGGGACGAAGACGATCCGACATCGACGATAATCATATGGATGCAGCCCTCTCTTCCGAAAATGGCGAGGGCCGGAAGCGGCTCGAAACCTTTCCTGCGCCGGCCTTGCAGGCGCGCGACGCGCATCTTTCGCCAGGCGCTCATCTTCAAGGAGGAAGCGGACAACGCCCGCCACGCCGAAACGCCTTTCATCGACAGCATCGGCATGGCGCTCGGCGCCCTCCTCCTCCAGATATGTGGCGTTGTCGAGTCTCGGCCCTTAGTGGCGAACCTTTCCGAGAAAGATCGGGGACGTATTCTGGAGTAAATCGAGGAAAATCTCGACGGCGATGTGTCATTGGCGCGTTGGCGGAAATCATCGATCTGAGCCCATCCTATTTTCACGATCTATTCGGCCAGACTCTCGGCCGGAGGGTTCACCGTTATGTCACCGAGCGGCGCGTCGATCGCGCCAGGGCCCTGTTGAAATCGAGCCTCGTCTCCAAAAGCCAAGCGGCCTTGGAGAGCGGCTTTTTCGATCAAAGCCATTTGGCCCGCCGCATGCGTCAGGCGCTCGGCGTCATCCCTTCGGATTTATTGAGACGATGAGCGGTTCGCCGCCGTAAGGGCGTAGCCCACCCTCGGAAGGTGGACATTCAGTTTTCCCAGAGCCGGCGTCTCGCGGGCGATGACGACGTGGGCGGACGAGGCGGCGACCAGGGTTCCGGCGATCGGGTCGCGGCCGTAGTCGTCGGCCATAACGACCACCTCGGCGCCCGGCGACAATCCCGACGGATCGGCGCTGTCGTGGGCCGGGGAGGACGCCGGCTCGGCCGCGCGGGCGATTTCAAGAGCCTCCGCGCCGGTCATCTCGGTGCGAACACCGTGGCCGATGGCGGCGAGACGGCCGCGCCAGGCCTGGGCCCTGTTCAGTCCGGCCAGCAGTTGCTCGGCGACATGAGGCGTCGCGCCGGCCAGAAACCACACGTTCATATAGGCGGCGACGTCGGCGAGGCCGGGCGCGTCCCCGGCCAGAAAGTCGCGTTCCGTGTTCGTCAGCGCCCCTTCGATCCATGCCGCCTGCGCCCGCCACTGGCCACGCATCGGCGCGGCGGCGGCCTTCATGGCGGCGACGTCGAACGGCCGGCCGGTGAGCTTTTCGCGGTCCTCAATGAAGGCGCGCGGCACATGGTCGCCCAGTTCGCCGAAGACGATCGGTACGGTCGCCATGAAGAACAGACGGTCGGCCCACAGATTGACCGCCCAGGCCAGACCCGGCTCGCCCGAGGCCGACGGGGCGCGCCGTTCGATCTCGGCCAGAATCGCCTGGCTGTCGCAGAAGATGTCCGCCCCGATCTGCATCACCGGCGCGCGCCGATAGCCCCCGGTCAGCGGGGTGAGGTCGGGCTTGGGCGCCATGTTGGGCGTGATGACCGATCGCCACGCCAAGCCTTTCAGCCCCAGCATCAGCCGCGCCTTCTCCGAAAATGGCGAGGCGTCGTAGTGATGCAGGATGATTTCGGGATCGGCCATGACGTCTCTCCGCGTTGGTCCAATCCTTAAGTCGAAAGCCGCCGGCGAAACAGGGCGAACAGGCGCTCCCAGTGGCGCTCGGCCGCCGCCCTGTCGTAGGCGGCGCGGGCCGGGAAGGCGAAGCCGTGCTCGACGCCGGGATAGATCTCGACCTCCGCATCGACCCTGGAATCCGCCAGGGCGCGGGCGAGCGTTTCGACCATCTCCGGCGGCGCCCAGTGGTCGGTCTGCGCGCAGGCGAAATAGAGCTCCGCGCTGGCCCGCTCGGCGACACGATGCGGGCTATCGGGTGCGTCGGTCACCAGGCGCACGCCATAGATCGACGCCGCCGGCTGGGTGGCCAAGAAGGCGAGAAGCGCGTCGGTGTCGTCCATGACCATCGGGATGGTCAGGTCCTCCATCAGCTCCATCATCCGTGCCCGGACGGCCGCGGCGTCAGCGCCGGTGAACGTCCCCAATTCCATCACCCCGGCTCGATAATAGAGGTTGGGCAACAGCACATAGTAGCCGACGGCCGCCAGCCGGCGCGCCATCTCGCGCAGCTCCTCGCGGATGCCGGGGGCGTCCATGTAGAAGACGATCGCCGGATGCGGGCCGCCGCGTTCGGGGTGGCAGATGAAGGTGGTGACCTCCCCGTCCCGGGTCGGGATGCCGATCTGCCGTTCGATCATGGGGTGTAGTTTTCGTTCCGCGCAGTGACGATCCAGGTCGCGGAATCCAGCCGGACCCCCGCATCCGTGACGAAAGGCGCCAGGGCCGCGCGAACCGCTTCGACCACCGCCCCCGCGAGGTCCGGGCGCTCGCGCAGGATGGCCCCCAGCGGCCCGACCCTCAAGGCGGTGTCCACGCATTCGTCCAGATCTCCGTTGGTGATTTTCTGGTCGTGTGGGGCGATGACGATATCGTGGAAGCCCGCGTTTTCCAGGATACCGCGAAGGCGCACTCCATCGGCGAAGGCGAAGGGGCCCGGCGCGAGGGGATCGGGCGGGGGCGGCGCCTCGGGCAAGTGCGGCAGGGCGGCGGCGAAAGGCAGCGCCATCATCGGATTCTCCGCCACGGCGCGCCAGCAGAGGAAGGCGAGACGCCCGCCTGGGGCCAGGGCGGCGCGGACATTGGCAAAGGCGGTTACCGGATCGGCGAAGAACATCACGCCGAAACGCGAGAACGCCGCGTCGGCGCCGCCGCGCTCGAAGGCGTGAGTCTGGGCGTCGGCTTGCAGAAAACTGGCCTGGGTCAGTCCCGCCCGGGCGGCGCGGTCGCGGGCCACCGCCAGCATGGGCGCGGAGATATCGACGCCCAGCACCCGCCCGCTCTCGCCGACGCGCGCCGCCAGTTCACGGGTCGTCTGGCCGCATCCGCACCCGATGTCGATCACGCGTTCGCCCGACGCCGGGGCCAAGGACGCCATGGCCGCCTGTCCGAGCGGCTCGATCATGCGGTCGAGGCGCGCGTTCAGCGTCACCCAGGTCTCGCCGGCGGTCGCGTTCCAATAGTCGATCTGATCGGCATTGGCGCCCTTTGGGTCCGGTCCGGAATTCATCTTGCTTCGTCCTTGGTGGCCGGATCGGCCGGCTTTTTGGGCTTGCCAATTCGCCCGCCGCCGGGGCACTGAAGCCGATCGTTTCAGCGGGAGCGGAACATGATCGGCTATGTGACCTTGGGCAGCAACGATTTTGAGAAGGCCATGGCTTTCTACGACACGGTGCTGGGCGCACTGGGCGGCAAGCGCACGTGGACCATGGATCGCATCCAGTTCTATGGCTCCGCCCAGCGTGGCCCCATGGTCGCGATCTGCCGGCCCTATGACGAAAAGCCGGCCACGCCCGGCAACGGGACCATGACATCTCTCGCCGCGCCGTCGCGCGAACTGGTGGATAGGACCCACGCCGCGGCTCTGGCCGCCGGGGCCAAGGACGAGGGCGCGCCCGGCCTTCGCACGGACACCTTCTACGGCGCCTACTTTCGCGACCTGGACGGCAACAAGCTGTGCGTCTTTCACATGGGTTGAGTCGGTGCGCGGCATAAGTTGGCCATGTTCGGGCGGCATGAGACGCCGGTTATCCATTTGAGAGGACACGCGTGCGCACCCTTCCCCCCTTTCTGACCCTGTTCGTCCTTGCCGCCCTGACTTTCGCCCCCATCGTCCGCGCCGCCGAGGCCGATCCGGGGGCAGCGCGGATCGATGCGTTCGACCACGCCCTCATCGACACTATGAAGGAGGGTCCCTCCCTGGGCGCCATGGGCCGCTACCGCAAGCTCGCCCCGGCGGTCGAAGAGACCTTCAACCTGCCGGTGATGACCCAGTTCGCGGTCGGGCCGGCCTGGGCCGGGATGTCGCAGGCCGACCATCAGGCGCTGATCAAGGCCTTCACCCGCCTTTCCATCGCCAGCTACGCCCACAACTTCGACCGCTTCGGCGGCGAGCGGTTCACCATCGACCCCAAGGTGGAGACGCGCGGCCCCGACAAGATCGTCCAGGCCCATCTCATCACGACTGGCAAGACGGTGAATCTGATCTACCGAATGCGCCAATCGGCCGGCGGCTGGAAGATCGTCGATGTCTACTACGACGCGATCAGCCAACTCACGACCCGCCGCTCGGACTTCGCCGCGCCTCTGGCCTCCGGGGGCGCCAAGGGTCTCATCGCCCATCTCACCACGACGAGCGACAAGCTGCTGCAATAGGAGATTTTAAGGTGATCCTTTACGGCTCGTCCATGTCGCCGTTCGTGCGCAAGACCTTGGCCTATATTTCCGAGAAGGGGCTCGATGTCGAATTGAAGCCCATCGGCATCGGCGAGAAGGATCCGGCCTTTCGCGAGGCCAGCCCGTTCGGCAAGATGCCGGGCTTTCGCGACGGCGATTTCGCCATCTCCGATTCCACCGCCATCATCACGTATCTTGAGGCGAAATTTCCCCACCCGCCCCTGATCCCCGCCGACCCGGCCAGCCGGGCGCGGACCATCTGGTACGAGGAATTCGCCGACACCATCCTCATCGCCTGCATGGGCAAGCTGTTCTTCAACCGCATCGTCGCGCCGCGCTTCCTGGGCCGGGAGGGCGACCTCGCCGCCGCCGACAAGGCGCAGGCCGAGGAACTGCCGCCCCTCATGGACTATATTGAGCGGGTGATGCCCGCCTCGGGCCATCTGGTGGACGACCGCCTGACCCTGGCCGATCTGGCGGTGGCCAGTCCGTTCGTCAACTTCGGCCATGTGGGAGTCGCGGTTGACGGCTCCAAACATCCCAGGACCGCCGCCTTCGTCGAGACCATTCTTGCCCGACCCTCCTTCGCCCCCATCGTCGCCCAGGAGAAAGCCTTCTTCGCCCGCTGAGGCGCACTACATCGGACCGGTGAGCCTCGACGCCCTCCTCGCCGATATCCGCGCCTGCCGCGCCTGCGCCCCCGACTTCGGTCATGAGCCGCGCCCGGTGTTGCAGGTGGCGCCCGACACCCGCCTGCTGATCTGTGGCCAGGCGCCGGGGCGACGTGTCCATGAGAGCGGGAAATCCTTTGACGACCCATCCGGCGAGCGCCTGCGCGCCTGGCTGGGCGTGGACCGGGAGACCTTCTACGGCCACCCCGCCATCGGCATGGCGGCCATGGCCTTCTGCTATCCGGGCACGGCGGCGGCCGGCGGCGACCATCCGCCCCCGGCTCGATGCGCGGCCCTGTGGCGGGCGCGCCTGATCGCGGCGCTGCCCAAGGTGGAGCTGACGCTGCTGCTCGGCCGGGCGGCGCAGGTGTGGGCGCTGGGGGCCGGGGCCAAGGGCTCCATGGACGCCGCCGTGCGCGCCTGGCGCGATACTCTGCCTGATGTCCTGATGCTGCCCCACCCCTCCTGGCGAAATTCCCACTGGCTGAACACCAATCCCTGGTTCGAGGCGGAGGTCACCCCGTATCTGCGCCGCCGCGTCGCGGCCATTCTGGGGGCGTGAAACGCGCCCTTTTCCTGGCGCTGGCGGTTCTGCTCGCCGCCTGCGCGCCCACCCTGCAACAGGCGGGCCGGCCCGACGCCGGCTTCGTCGGTCCGCATCTGGAAGCGCATCGCTTCGTGAGCTTCGACGGGGCGCGGCTCGGCCTTACCCGCTGGGAGGCGGCGGGCGGCGAGCCGTGGGCGGTGGTGGTCGGGCTGCATGGCATGAACGATTACGCCAACGCCTTCCATCTGGCCGCGCCCTATTGGGCGAGCCAAGGAATCGCCACCTGGGCCTACGACCAGCGCGGCTTCGGTCGCTCGCCGGGTCGAGGGATCTGGGCGCCCGAGGACCTGAAGACCGAGGACCTGCGCACCCTGGTCGCCCTGGCGCGAAGCCGCTACCCTCACGCCCTCATAGCCGTGGCCGGCGAGAGCCTGGGCGGGGCGGTGGTCATCGAGGCCTTCGCCTCGGATCGCCCGCCGGCCGCCGACCGCCTGATCCTTCTGGCCCCGGCGGTGTGGGGCTGGTCGACCCAGCCGCTCCCCAACAAGACCCTGCTGTGGCTGGCCGCCCACGCCGCCCCGGCCGACGTCCTCACTCCGCCCGCCTGGCTGACCCGCAAAGTCATGCCCACCGACAACCGCGCCGAATTGATCGCCATGAGCCGCGATCCCATGATGATCTGGGGCGCCCGGCTCGACACCCTCTACGGCCTCGTCACCACCATGGAGCGGGCTTGGCGGGAGGTGGGCGAGGTGCGCGCGCCGACCCTCTACCTCTACGGCGCCCACGACGACATCATTCCCAAATCCGCCACCCGCGGGGCGGTGCGTCGCTTGAGCGCGGCCGGTCGGACGGCCTACTACCGGGGTGGCTACCATCTGCTGTTGCGCGATAAACAGGCGCTCAACGTCTGGCGCGACGTCGCCGCCTTCATCGCCGATCCGGCCGCACCGCTACCTTCCGGCGCGCCGCCCATCGCCGGGGCGCGCGGGGTTGTGAGCGGCGCCCGCCCGGCGTAGAGGCGGGCGCCTTTCCCGAACAACCATCTCAAAGAGCGTTCATGAGCGTTTTCGATTCGCCCGCCTTCGAAGGCCACGAGGCCGTTCACGCTTTTCACGACGAGGCCAGCGGCCTCAAGAGTTTCATCGCCATCCATTCCACCGCCCGTGGCCCGGCGGCGGGCGGCTGCCGCATGTGGCCCTACTCCAGCGAACAGGCGGCCATCGATGACGCGCTGCGCCTGTCGCGCGCCATGAGCTTCAAGAACGCGGTCGCCGATCTGGATCTTGGCGGCGGCAAGTCGGTGATCATCGGCGATTCGAAAACCGGCAAGACCCCCGCCCTCTTCGAAGCCTTCGGCCGCTCCGTGGAGGCTGTGGGCGGCGCCTATTGGAGCGCCGAGGACGTCGGCGTGTCGCCCGCCGATCTGGCCCATGCGCGCAAGGCCACCCGATATATCGCCGGCCTTGAGGGACACCCGGCCGCCTCGGGCGATCCCAGCCCGATCACGGCCGAGGGCATACGACGCGGCATCGCGCTCTGCGTGCGGCGCGTTCTGGATCGCGACATGCGGGGTGTCACCGTGGCCATCCAGGGCGCCGGCCATGTGGGCGCCTACCTCGCCGACAAGCTGGCCGCCGACGGGGCCGCCCTGGTGATCGCCGATGTCAACGAGGCGGCGGTTCGGGCCGTGGCCGAGCGCACGGGCGCGACGATCGTCTCCCCCGACGCGATCTTCGACGTGGAGGCAGACGTCTTCGCTCCCTGCGCCCTGGGCGGGGCGATAAATCTGGCGACCCTGCCCCGGCTCAAGGGCGGCATCGTCGCCGGTGGGGCGAACAATCAACTCGCCGGCCCCGAGGTCGGTCGGGCCCTCTACGAGCGCGGCCTGATCTACGCCCCCGATTTCGTCATAAACGGCGGCGGGATCATCAACGTCGCGGCCGAGATTCGCGCTCTCGAAGCGGGCGAGGGGCACGATCCGGCCTGGGTGGAGATGAAACTCACCCGCCTGATGGAGACCCTGGACGAGATCCTTGAACGCTCATTGCGCGAAGCGCGTCCCACCCACGACATCGCCATCGAGATCGCCCAGGCCAGGATCGCGGCGGCGAGACGCTGACCCGGATCGCGGTCGAGCCGAAAGCCTACCGCGATTTAACTAGGAGCAGGGGGCGTGACGACCACTGTCATGCGACGCTCGATCTTACTCGCGCGTCCTTCAAGGTCGATCCGATGGTGAACCACGCCGGCCAGTTCCGCGCGTCGCACGGCGATTGCGTCAAGCGCGCCCGAGGCGAGCTGATCGCCTTCTTCTCTCTGACCTTCGCGATCACCTGGGGTCTCGGGGCGGTGATCCTGTTCTTTCGCCAGCCGCTGGAGGCGCTGGTCGGGCCACTCGGGCCCCTGAACCAGAGTTGGCCGTACTATATCGCCGTTTCCGCCCCCACGATCGCCGCGCTGTTGCTCAGCCTCGCTTTCGGCGGTTTCAGCGGCCTGAAGACTCTGGCCCGCGGCTTGGTGCGCCCGATGAGGCCGAGGTGGATCGCCCTGGCGATTCTGACCTGGCCGGCCGTCCTCGCCGCCTGGGCGGTGATCGCGCGCATCATGCCTGGCGCACCGCGCACCGTCGATCTGTACGCCCTGCTGATCGGCGCGCCGCTGCTGCTGTTGACCACCCCGATCGCCTTCGCCGACCCGGGGGCGCTGGGCGAAGAGTTCGGCTGGCGCGGTTTCGCCCTGCCGCGGCTGCTGCGCCTTTTCAGCCCCCTCACGGCGGCTCTGATTCTGGGCCTGATCTGGGTCGTCTGGCACATCCCCGCCTTCTTCACCTCGGGCCTGTCCCAATCCACCTTCAACTTTGTCTGGTTCCTGATCATGCTGGTGGCGCTGTCGGTGTTCATGGCGTGGCTCTTCGTGAACACGAACGGCAATTTTCTTGTCGCCGGAATCGTGCCTCACGCCCTGCTCAATCTGGTGTTCGACGCCAGGGTCACGCGCGATCTGCCCACCGAGGCGATCACCATGGCCCTGATCGCCGTGATCCTGGTGGCGGCGTTCGGCAAGGCGCTGAGGGCCGCGCCGCGCGACCGGGCGCCTCACGCGCCTTCACCCTTGGACCCGCGATAGGCGAGGCGACCGCGGCCTTTCAGGCCAGGAACCCCGCCTCGGCGAAATCCACCATGCGTTTCAACAGAGCTTCGGTGTCGTCCTCGCGGGCGGCGCCCTCGGAGAGCACATGCAGGCGATCGAACTCGGCGAAGCGGTTGTTGTGGATCATGCCGAGGGCGAAGTGCAGCCGCCAGTACACCTCCTCGCGAGCCAGATCGGGCAGCGCCCCGATCAGGGCGTCGGCGAACCGGCGCAGATGGGAGACATCGGTGCGCAGGACATCGCGCATGGCCTCGGTCCCTTCGCTGCGGGCGCGGATGATGAACTGCACGGAGATGCGGCGGGCGTGGTCATGGCGCGACCAGCGCAGGGGCGGGGCGAAGAGGGCGGTGAGGATCGCCCGAACCGGCGGCTTGCCGTCGTGCCGATCGGCCGCCTCGTGAAGCATCCGCGCCCGTTCGCGGTTGAGTTCGGCGGTGCGGCGGCGGAAAATCTCGAACAGCAGCGCGTCCTTGGAGCCGAAATGATAGTTGACGCTGGCGAGATTCACCCCCGCCGCGGCGGTGATGTCCCGCACGGAGACGTTGCGGAAGCCATGGAGGGCGAACAGCCGCTCGGCGGCGGAGAGCACGGAGGCCTTGGTCGCCGCCTCGCGCTCGGCGTCGCGCGGTGGGGGGAGCGGAGCGGCGGCTTCGGTCATCGGGCGATTCAAACGCTCATTTCAAGCGGCGCACTCTTAGGCGTTGGCGCGTCAGGCGCAAGCGCGGGCGTCAATACGGGCTGAAGTCGGCGTCCCCACCTTGACCATCCCGCCGCCGCGCCATACCTCCCTCGCCACGGGCGCGGGCGCTCAAGAGTTTCGTTGCGGGGCGCTCATGGATTCCCCAAGGCTGGTCGTAACCGCGCTCGCCGCCCTGGCGACCCTGGGACTTGCCGGATGCGGCCCTCATCGGGCCGGCGGGCCGCCGAACCGGGGACCGCCGGAGGTGGGCGTCGTTACGCTCCAGGCCGAGCCGGTGACCCTCACCACCGAGCTTCCCGGGCGCACCAGCCCCTTCGAGGTCTCCGACGTTCGCCCGCAGATCGGCGGGATCGTCAAGGCACGCCTCTTTCAGGAAGGTGGCCTGGTGAGGGCCGGCCAGGTGCTCTACCGCATCGATCCGGCGACCTATCAGGCCGCCTACGACCAGGCCAGGGCCCAGCTCGCCAGCGCCCTGGCTAATGTCGCCACGACCCAGATCAAGGCGCAGCGTTACGCGGGCCTGGTCAAGATCAACGCGGTCAGCAAGCAGGATTTTGACGACGCGCAAGCAGCGTACAAGCAGGCGGCGGCGAGCGTCCAGCAGCAGAAGGCCGCCACCGAAGCAGCGCGCATCAACCTCGGCTACACCCGCGTCACCGCGCCGATATCCGGACGCATCGGCACCTCGGCCGTAACGGTGGGCGCCCTGGTCACGGCCGATCAGGCGACCGCCCTTTCCACCATCCAGCGGCTCGATCCGATCTATGTCGATGTCACCCAGTCGGCGAGCGATGAGCTGCGCCTGCGCCGCGAGGTCGATGCCGGACGGGTAAGCCGCCGCGGTCCCGGCGCCCTGGCGGTGCGCCTGAAGCTCGGGGACGGAACGGACTACGGCCAGGAAGGGCGGCTGCAGTTCACCGACGTGACGGTCGATCAGACGACCGGCGCGGTGACGCTTCGGGCGGTGTTTCGCAATCCGGCCGCCCTGCTGCTACCCGGTCTCTATGTGCGCGCGGTGATCGTCGAAGGCGTCCAACCTGACGGCCTTCTGGCGCCTCAGCAGGGGGTGGCGCGCGACGAGAAGGGCGAGCCGACCGCGCTCGTGGTCGATTCCACCGGCCACGCCCAGATCCGCACCCTGACCACGGGCCGCGCGGTGGGCGACAAATGGCTGGTCACCCAAGGTCTCGCGCCGGGCGATCGCCTGATCGTGGAGGGGCTGCAGAACGTGAAGCCCGGCCAGGCCGTGCGCGCTGTCCCGGCCGGATCGCCCCCCTCGTCGCCGCACGCCCCCGCCGCGCCGGGCGGCCATCGGTAAGGCCGCCGCGCCGGTGTCACGCTTCTTCATCGAGCGGCCGATCTTCGCGATGGTCATCGCCATCGTGATCATGCTGGCCGGCGTGCTGGCCATTCGCTCCCTGCCGATCGCCCAATATCCCACCATCGCCCCGCCCTCGGTGTCGATCCAGGCCAACTA
>JALYTR010000262.1 GCA_030854165.1 Pseudomonadota bacterium
TCGTCGGCCAGAGTGAGGACGCTCGCGCCGCCGCCCCGGCCGAGGCTGGCGCCTATCCGGCCCACGCCCTGGCGCTCCGGCGTCGCGTCGATGGCTTCGCGGGCGTTGCGCAGGAGGTTGACGAGGATGCGGTGAAGCTGGTCGGGGTCGGCCTCCATCAGGGCGTCCGGCGCGATGTCAGTCTCCAGGGCGACGCCGGCGGCGGTGAGGCCGGCGTCCTCGGCCGCCGCCTCCAGGGCGGCGCGCACGGGTGTCGGACGCTTGTCGGGGGCCGGCTCGTCGCTGTTGCCGAAAGTCAGGACGTTGGAAGCCAGGGCGACGGCGCGGCCCAGGGCGCGCTCCAGGCGGGGCAGCGCCTGGGCGACCTTGGGATCGCCGGAAAGGGCCATGCGCTCCGAGGCGATCTGGGCGCTGGTCAGCATGTTGCGCAGATCGTGGTTGATCTTCGCCACCGCCTCGCCCAGCGCCGCCAGTCGGGCGCGCGAACTCAAGGCGGCGCGCAGATCGGCCTGCATGCGCTCCAGCTCGCCCTCGGCCCGCCCGATTTCGTCACGGCGGCCGGAGGGCGGAATACGCGCCCTGGGGTCCTCCGGGTCGGCGCGGAAACGCTCCATGGACCTGGTGATCCGCTGCATGGGACGGACCAGAAAGAGGTTCAGCGAGACAAAGACCACCGCGCCGGCCATGATCGAGGTGAACACGGCGATGCCGATCAGCCGCTCGAGCTGAGTCAGGAGATCCTTCTTCAGGGGACCATCCGGCGCGACGATCTCTACGAACTCGCCGGCGCGGAAGCGGGGCTTGGCCATGACCCGCACCATGCGATCGCCGCCGCCGGCCAGGGTCTCGAACGGGGCCAGCCAGGACATCGGGGTTTCGCGCCGCAGGTCCACCAGATAGGGGTTGCGCTTCAGCCGCGGCGCCGCCAGCAACAGGCGCCGCTCGTTGTCCACCTGCATGGCCACCGAAACCACCCCGGCGCTGGCCAGAAGCCTCTCGGAGACATGCTGGGTGACCACGCCGCCCGGCGCCGTCTCCTGGACCAGGGTGGCCAGTTCGGCGGCCCGCAGACGGTCCAGCAGCCAGCGTTCCTCAAAGGCGGCCAGATTGGGCGGCAGGATCAGCAGATTGGCGATCACCACGATGGCCACGGTGAGCACGAGCAGCCGCCCCGAAAGGCCGCCTGGCCAGAAGAAGCGGCGCACGCCCAGGGCGGGCCGGTCTGGAGGCGTCTCTGGGGGCGGGTCTGGGGGCGCGGCGTCCGCCATGCGCGAATCGTTACCGCACCGCGCCCGGCGCGGCAATGAAACGGGCGGCGGTCACGAAGCGCCCACGGCGTCGGCCAGGCGGGCGAAGCCATCGGCGCGCAGGCGCGCCGCGAGGTCGGCGCCGATCCGCGCCACCAGGCCAGGACCGGCGAAGACCAGGGCTGTATAGAGTTGCACCGCGCTCGCCCCGGCCCGGATTTTGGCGTAGGCATCCGCGCCGCAGGCCACGCCGCCTGTCCCGATCAGAACCAGACGCCCGGCCGCGGCCTCGTGGAAGGTGCGCAGCAGCCGTGTCGAGGGCGCCATCAGCGGGGCGCCGGAAAGGCCACCGGCTTCGCCGCGATTGGCGCTGCGCAGCCCCGCCGGCCTCGCCACCGTGGTGTTGCCGACAATCAGTCCATCCAGCCGGTATCGCACGGCCGCTTCGACGATTTCGGTGACCTGGTCGTCGTCGAGGTCCGGGGCCACCTTGAGGAAAATTGGCGTCCTTCCGCGCCCGGCCAGGGCCGCCCGCGCCCTCGCCACGGCGTCCAGCAACTCTCCGAGCGCCCCGGCGCTCTGAAGCGTGCGCAGGCCGGGCGTATTGGGCGAGGAGATGTTGAGGGTGAAATAGTCGCACAGGCCCCAAAGCCGTTCGAGGCCGGCGACATAGTCCGCGACGCGGTCGGGGGAGTCCCTGTTCGCGCCGACGTTCGCCCCGACGATCCCGCCACGAGGGCTGGCGCGCGAATGGGCGGCTAGCCCGGCGGCGAAAGCCTCAAGGCCCCGGTTGTTGAAGCCCAGGCGGTTGATCGCGGCGCGGTCTTCGGTGAGGCGGAACAGCCGGGGCCTGGGATTGCCTGATTGGGGCCTGGGCGTGACGGTGCCGCACTCCACGAAGCCGAATCCGGCCGCCAGCATGGGGCCGGGGACCTCGGCGTTCTTGTCGAAGCCGGCCGCCAGGCCGATCGGGTTGGCCACGGTCATGCCGGCCAAGGTGGTGGCCAGAATAGGATCGGCCGTTCCGCGCGCCCTGGGACCCAGGCCAGCCTTCAGGGCGGCGAGGGTGAGGCCGTGGGCGTCCTCGGGGTCCAGCAGGCGCAGGGCGCCGGCGGCCAGGTCATGGAGACGGTTCATGGGACGAGATCGCCCAGATCGGCCACCCCATCGGCCGTCAGGGGCGCGGCCCACGCCTCCAGCACCGAGGCGGTCGACAGGACCCCGTAGAGATGGGGAAAGAGCGCCCCGCCCCGCGAAGGCTCCCACTTCAACGACGGGCCCAGCGCCTCGGCGTCAACCGCCAGGACCATCAGATCGCCCTGGCCGTGGAAATACCGCCGCGCGGTCTCATGCGCCTGACCGGCGGTGGAGAAATGGATGAATCCGTCGGCCAAGTCGATCGCCGAGCCCTCGAACCGGCCGCCGGCGAGCGCCGCCTCCCACGCGGCGCGCGCGAGGATCTTGTAGATACGCGTCACCGCGCGCCGAATCCCGCGCCTGGACCCGGTCGCACGCTACTCGCCCTCGCCGCCATGGTCGCGGGCGTGAAACAGACCCTCGAGGGTCGCGCGGCCGGCAGCATCGACGCGGAAGACAGCGGCCGTCGCGGTGGCGAACCTGGCCGACAGCCGCTCCACATCGCCCGCCGCGCCGTCGCCGTCGATGATCAGGTTGACCGCCAGTTCCTGGAGGCTGGGGTTGTGGCCGACCACGACCACCGTGTCGGCGCCGGCGGTTCCCACTTCCAGTTCGGCCGAGACCTCTTCGGGCGTGGCGTTGAAGAGGCCGTCGCGGACCTGCGTCGTCGCGCCGGGAAAGAAGGCGCGCACGCCATCCCATGTCTGGCCGGCTCGAAGGGCCGGCGACACCAGGGCCAGATCGGGGGCCAGATCGGCCTGCGCCAGCACGCCGCCCATGATCGCCGCGTCGCGCGCCCCCTTCGCGGTCAAGGCGCGATCGATGTCCCCGCCCCCGGGCGCTCGGGACTCGGCCTTGGCGTGTCGAAACAGGATCAATCGGCGCATGGATGAGGGCCCTTCCCCGCCCCTCCATAGCGCCTCGCGGCGCGGGCCGGAACCCAAGGCCAAGTTGACAGGGCGCCGCTTTGGCGATCCTACCGCGCCATGCGGCAAGGCGATCCTGGTCCCGCGACAGCGGAAAATGACGGCGACTCGATCGTCTTCGCCGCCGATGCGCCCCTTCGCCTCGATTGCGGGGCGCGGATCGAGGCCCCGCGGATCGCCTACCGGACCTACGGCGCGCTCAACGTCGAACGGTCCAACGCCATCCTGATCTGCCACGCCCTGACCGGCGATCAGCATGTGGCTGGGCGCGATTGCGCCACCGGCCGGCCCGGATGGTGGGCAAGCCTGGTGGGGCCCGGCCTGCCGATGGATCCGGACCGTCACTTCATCGTCTGTTCCAATGTGGTGGGCGGCTGCATGGGCAGCACCGGCCCCTCGTCGGTGCAGGCTTCGGGCGCACCATACGGCCTATCCTTTCCTATGATCACCATCGCCGACATGGTGCGCGCCCAGGCGATGCTGGTGGAGTCTCTGGGGATAGAGCGGCTGTTCGCCGTGGTCGGCGGCTCCATGGGGGCGATGCAGGCGCTGCAATGGGCGGCCGACTATCCCGAGCGGCTTCGCGCGGCGGTCGTCATCGCCGGCGCCGCCCGCCACTCGGCCCAGAACATCGCCTTCCACGAGGTCGGCCGCCAGGCGATCATGGCCGATCCTGACTGGCGCGGCGGTGACTACGCGGCGCACGGCGTTCGACCGGAAAAGGGCCTGGCGGTGGCGCGCATGGCCGCTCACATCACCTATCTCTCGCAGGGCGCCCTGCAGCGA
>JALYTR010000263.1 GCA_030854165.1 Pseudomonadota bacterium
ACCCAGGCGACGCCGGTCAGGGCGAGATTGAGGGCATTCTCGGACCAGATGAAATGGCTGGAAGGGTCGGCCAGGAGCATCGGCACATGCACCAGCGGGGTGAACGCCGCGTACATGGCGGTCAGGAGGATCGCGGCGAGGCGGGCCTTGACGCCGGTCAGGATGGCGAGGCCCGCGGCGATGTGAGCGATACCGGTCGCATAGGCCCAGAACGTCTGGCCAGGCGGCAGCCAGGCGGGGACCAGCGGGGCGGTGAGGTTCATATAGAAGAAATGCGCGCCGCCGAACAGCAGCGCGCAAACCCCGAACGCCAGTTGGCCCAGGCGCGTGAAGCGCGCGGCCAGGGCCGCATCGATCCTGGCGTTGGCGGCGTAGACGATCAGCCCGGCCGCCGCGATGGCGAGCTGCTCGGCGGCGCCGCTGTATGCGCCGAACTCGGCGTAATGGGCGAGCGCCACGGCGCCGTTCATCAGGAGGACGACAATGAACGCGTAGTAGGCGGCGAGCGCCGCGGCGCCCCAGGCCGCGGTCCGGCGCCACTGAACGGCGCCGCCGGCAACGAGCATGAACGCGGCGGCGCCATAGGCCAGGACGGCGCGGTCGGGAAAGCCCTTGGGAACCGGCTGCCCCGGGTCGAAGTCGCCCCACGCCAGTGAGACCATGGCCAACGCCATCACGCCCAGGCCCCAAACGCGCCAGCCGAAAGCCATCGTGGTTTTTTCCGCGGTCATGACTCTTCCACCTTCAATTCTGAGTGGCCCAGCCTCTAGCGCGACGCCGTGAAGGCCAGGCGCACGCCGACCACCAGGGCGTCGCCCAGGGCGAGATTGCCGCCGGGATGGATGACATATTGCAGGTCGGGCTGGACGTTCAGCCAGTCCTTGACGGCGTAGCGGTAGGTCGCCTCGAACGTGGTCTCGGCGCCCGCCAGCGGGACGCCGGCGCGCATCGCCGCCGCGCGGGCCCCGGCACCAAATCCCGCTCTGTTGATCGCCACGCCCACCTGATCCTTGTCGCGGCCGGCGATCGGCCCGGTATAGACCAGGCCCGCGCCCAGATAATTGGCGATACGGTTGATGTCGCCGTTGGCGAGACCCACGCGCAGCCATCCGCTGAGACCGCCGTCGCCGTGCCTTGGCTTGGCGGCAAGCTGGCCCTCGATCAGGCCGTAAAGGCCGGCGTCGCCACCGATCGCCTTGGGGGCGCCAGACGGGCTCAACTGGTCGAGGGCGGCGAAGGACGAGGAGGTGTAGGTCCAGGCGCCCGCCTCGATACGCGCCGCGTCGCCGAAACGCCGTTCCACCTGGGCGATGATGAGGGCGCCGTCGCTGGGCGAGATCAGGATGGCGACGAACCGGCCGCGATGATTGGGATCGCCGGCGACCCCGTCGAATAGGCCGGCCTGGGCCGTCCAGCCCTCGGCGGGGCGCCAGAAGGCGGTGACGGCCACGGCGGGGGTGGGAAAGATGGAAGGTCCGTTCAGGCCGGTGTCGGACAGTTCGGGACCCTCGCCATCGGAGCTGTTCAGAAACAGGGCGGCCGTCTCCTGGACGTCGAAGGTCGTATTGAGATCGATCAGGCCGGCCTTCACCCCACCGGCGCCGCCGAGAATCTCCTTCTGGATCCAGGCCTCGTAGAGTCGGAACGGCTCGGGTGAGGCCTCGATGCTGCTCACCGCCTGGGAGGCGCCGACCAGCTCGCCGCTGACGCTCGCGCCGTTGGAATGCTCGATGCTGATGAGGCCGGTCAGGCCCTGACGCCCAGCCAGGGCCCCGTCATAGGCTGCGGAAAGCTTGAGAAGATCGATGTAGCGCGCCCCGCTCGCCTGGCCGCCTCCCAGATTGCCCAGCAGATCGACGGTGTAGGCGCCGGTAAAGGTGAAGGACGACGGCGGGCTGTTATCCTTGGGGGCCGGAGGCGGCGTGGCGGGGGCGGTGGGGTCGGTCACCGTCTGGGCGAGCGATGGGGACGCCAAGAGACAGAGCGCCCCGCCGACCGCCGCGATCGCCGCGCCAAATCTCACTTTAGCGCCTCCCTGCCCGACTTTCATCCCGCGCGCTGAAACGAAGCGCCATGGCCAAGGTTCCCTCAAGGCCAGGCCAAGGCCGCCCGCCTTGCGCATCCGATCGGCGGCCCGCGCGTTGTCTGCGTTCAAGGGGCGAAGACCTTTAGGAGAATGACCATGAAGATGAGTGGGAAAATGCTTGGAATGGCGCTGGCGGCCGGCGGCGCGGCGGCCCTGTTCGCCACGGTACCCCTGGCCGCCGTCCAGGCCCAGGACGAAGCGCCCGCGGTCGCCGCCGATCACGGCAACTGGACGCTGAAGGAGCGTGAAGACTGGCTGAAGAGCCGCCTCGACAAGGCCAAGGACGAAGGCTCCCTCGACCATCATGAGTACGACCGGGTCAAACACGATCTGAACCGTATCCATGACAGCGAAGAGGCCATGCGCGATCATCACGACGGCCAGCTCACCGACAACCAGACGACCGATCTGGAAGCGCAACTGGACGACGTGGCGAGCAAGATCCACTGGCTGCACGAAAACAGCTTCCAACGCCCCTGGTGACAAGACCGGCCCCGCGACAAGACCGCGCCGAGGCGGCCTGACCGCTATTTGAGAACGGCGTCAGCCTTCCTGTCGATTTTCGCCGCCTCGGCCTTTCCCATCCGCCCCGCCTTGACCGCCTGGCCGGCGCGGGCCTTGGCGTTGCGGGCGTGCGCCTTGTCCTCGATCGGATAGGCGCGCTTCTTCGGCTCGGCGAACGCCGCTTTCGGGAGCTTGTCGCGGGCCTTGGCATCGAGTTCGGCCATGGTGTTCTCCTTGGGTATCCGATCCGACCACAACGCATATCGCCCGGTTCGCGTTTCAAGCCGCAAGGGAACTTTAACCCGCGCGCGGCCATTTTCATTTCCGAGGCGGGCGCCGGGCCCAGCCCATCTGGAGAGCGCCATGCTGGGGACCATCCTGATTATTGTCCTGATCCTCGCCTTGATCGGCGCCCTGCCCCATTGGGGTCACAGCCGGTCATGGGGCTATTTCCCGAGCGGCGGCCTCGGCCTCGTCCTCATTGTCGTGGTGATCCTGCTCCTCATGGGCCGGCTTTAAGGCCAGCGCGGCGATGAAGGAGGCTGGGAACGAGGCTGGGAACGGGACTGGATCGCGGGGTGGGAAGCCAGAACGGCGCTCCGCTTCGCCGGAGTCGGCCTGATCGGCTTTGCGATCGACGCGGCGCTACTTCGGCTCGGCATGGGGCTAGGACTGCATGCCGCGCTCGCCCGCGCCATCTCGCTCTTTTGCGCCATGCAGGTCACCTTCACCATCAACGGGCTGCTGGTCTTCCGTTGCCTGACGATGAAGAAACTGGCGGGGCAATGGACCGGCTACATGATCGCCAACGGGTTCGGCAACCTCTGCAACTACTGGATCTTTCTGACCCTTGTCTCGAGCCATCGGCCGGTGATCGCCAATCCCTTTGTCGCCCTGGTCGTCGGCTCCATCGCCGCCTATGCAATCAACTACGCGGCGACGCGGCTGCTGGTGTTCGGCAAAGTCGCCACAGCCGGACCGCTGGCGCGCGAACAGATATGCGGCCCCTCGCCGGGCGAGGAGTCAGCCGCCGGCGACGTGACCCCTGACCAGCGTGATGGTGGTCGTCTCGCCGGTGGGCGCCTTGCCAGGCCACGGCTTTTCGAAGCCGCCGGCCGGTAGGGGGAAGCAGTAGCTGAACGGGACGGGAAACGGCCGCGACTGCTTGAGGCAGAGCTTATCGTCCTTGACCTTCCAGTGGCCGGCGGAGGGGTCGTTGCGTTTCCTGCCGTCGCCCTTGTAGCTCCCGTCCGGGGCCAGCCAGAGCTCGGCCTTCCTGCCGTCCGGATAAGTCGAGACGATGGTGTTGCCGAACGCCGGGCTGACCGAAGAGGCTCCGACCGTGGCGGCCAGGGCCGGCGTCGCGGCGAGCAAAACCGAGCAAGGTCAGGCTGCGGTGCACGCGGAGGCTCCCGCGCGGCGCGGCGGCGCGGCTACTGGGGTTGATCGCCATCGGCCGGCGCGTTGCGAG
>JALYTR010000264.1 GCA_030854165.1 Pseudomonadota bacterium
GTGCCGGGAATGTGCGCTCCGTCGACGGTGACGTTGGTGAGGCTCGGCTCGGTGCCTCGGACCTGCACGAATTTTCCCTCGCCTTCGTCGCGCTCGGTGGTGACGCCGGGGGCGCGGCCGGCGGCCTCGGCGGCGATCTCGAACTTGGTCTCGCGATCGAAGACGCGGATCTGGCCGATGTCCTTCTTGGTCACGTGGCCGCGCCGGCAGATCATCGGCAGCAGCCATTTGGGATCGGCGTTGCTGGCCCGGCCCACGGCCAGGCGAAACCATACCGCGCCGGACGCGGCGGCAAAGTCCTGACGAGGAGCGCGGGGTTCACGCGCCTCGCGCCCGCCGCGCGCCTCACCCGGATCGAACAGCTCTTCGGGCGCGGGAAGCCTGGCGCGGTGTTGACGGATGAGGGCGGCGGCGATGACCTCCGGCCCGGCCTTGTCCAGCAAGAGGCGGCCGAGGGCCAGATCCTCCTCGGCCGGCGGCTCGGTGAGCATGGGATCGGTGAGGAGCCTTTCCTGGTCGCCGGCGCGAATGGCTTCGGCGCTGGGCGCGCCGCTCCAGGCCGCCGTCACGCCGGCCGAAGCGAGGATCTGTTCGGCCCGCCGCCGCCGGGTATAGGGGACCAGCAGCACCGAAATCCCCTTCCGTCCGGCCCGCCCGGTGCGCCCGCTTCGGTGCAGCAGCCCGGCCCGGTTGGCCGGCAGGTCGGCGTGGATCACCAAGCCCAGGTCTGGCAGATCGAGACCGCGCGCCGCGACATCCGTGGCCACGCACACCCGCGCGCGGCCGTCGCGCAGGGACTGCAGGGCTTCTATCCGCTCCCGCTGAGTCATTTCACCCGACAGGGCCACCGTGTCGAACCCCCGCTCGCGCAGGGCGCCGTTCAGATGGCGCACCGCCTCGCGGGTGGCGCAAAACACCAGGGCCCCGCGGGCCTCGAAGAAGCGCAGGACGTTGACCACCGCATGCTCGATCTCGTTGGGGGCCACGCGCATGGCCCGGTATTCGATATCGCCGTGCGGCTCGTCGCGGGCCGTGGTGTCGATGCGCACGGCGTCCCTCTGGTAGCGCCGGGCCAGGGCCGCGATATCCTTGGGAATGGTGGCCGAAAAGAGCAGGGTCCGCCGCCCGTCCGGGGTCGCCTCGAGGATGAATTCCAGATCCTCCTTGAAGCCGAGGTCGAGCATCTCGTCGGCCTCGTCGATGACTACGGCCGCGATGGCGGCCAGATCCAGATGGCCCCGCTCCAGATGGTCGCGCAGCCGCCCCGGCGTGCCGACCACGATGTGCGCCCCGCTGGCCAGGGCCCGCTGCTCGCCGCGCGAATCCATGCCGCCCACGCAGGTGGCCAGACGCGCGCCGGCTCGCGCATAGAGCCAGGCCAATTCGTTAGCCACCTGCAGGGCTAGCTCGCGGGTCGGGGCCACCACCAAAGCGGCCGGCGGGCCGGCGCGGCCCGCTCGCCCGCCATCGCCAAGAATCGCCCCGGCCATGGCCAGGCCATAGGCGACCGTCTTGCCAGATCCCGTCTGGGCCGAAACCAGCAGATCGCGGCCCCGCGCGGCGCCGTCCAGGACGGCGGCCTGGACCGGGGTCGGCTCACGATAGTCCTGGGCGGTGAGGGCGTCGGCCAGGACCGGGTCGATGGGTGGAAAAGGCATCGGTCTCCATTCGGGGTTCTGCCGATCCGAAGTATAGGTCCCTTCATGGCCGCCTCCCACCCTTCCGACGCCCTCGCGAGCGTCAGCCGCACGATCGGGCGCATCCCGGTGGAAAACATTTCCAGCGTGGCCAGGATCGGCCTGGGCGATCCCCGCATCATCCCCCTGTGGTTCGGCGAAGGCGATGTCGCCGCGCCCGCCTTCATCGGCGAGGCGATGATGCGCGCGGTTGAGGCCGGCCACGTCTTCTACGCCCATCAGAACGGGGTTCCCGAGCTGCGCGGCGCCCTGGCGACGTACCTCACCGGCCTGACCGCCCGCCCGGTCGAGGCCGATCGCATCACCGTCACCGCCAGCGGCATGAACGCCCTCATGCTCTGTGTGCGCCTCATCGCTGACGCCGGCGACAACGTCGTGGTCGTCGATCCGGTGTGGCCCAATATCGCCGGCACGACCCGTCTGGCGGGCGCCGAGGCGCGCTCGGTGCGCATGGACTTGGGAGACGCCGGCTGGACCCTCGACGTGGGCAAGGTCGCCGCCGCCATGAACGCTCGCACTCGCGGCGTTTTCTTCGCCTCGCCCGGCAATCCCACCGGCGCGGTCATCCCCATCGAGACCCAGGTGGCCCTGCTCGATCTCTGCCGCGCCCGCGGCGCGTGGCTGATCGCCGACGAGGTCTACAACCGCCTGCTGTTCGGCGCCCACGCTGCTCCCTCGATCCTCGATCACGCCGAACCGGAAGATCGGCTGCTGGTGGTGAACAGCTTTTCCAAGTCCTGGGCGATGACCGGCTGGCGCCTGGGCTGGATCGTCCATCCGCCGTCGCTCGGCCCCACCCTGGCGATGATGGTCCAGTACACCAACAGCGGCGTGGCCACCTTCATCCAGCACGCCGGCGTCGCCGCCCTTCAGGAAGGCGAGCCCTTCGTCGCCTGGATGCGCGGCTACTGCCAGGGCGGCCTCGACATCGTCTGCGACGCCCTGGAGCGCTTCGGCCGCGTCCGCATGGCGCCCCGCCCCACCGCCGGCATGTACGCCTTCTTCGAAGTCGACGGCCTCCCCGATTCCCGCGCCGCCTGCGTGGCCATCCTGGAGAAGACCAAGGTGGGCCTGGCGCCGGGCGCCTTTTTCGGACCGGGCTCGGAAAGCTTCCTGCGCATCTGCGCGTGCCGGTCGCCGGAGAGCCTCGGCGAAGCGATGGGTCGGCTGGCCCCGGCGCTGGCGTAGGGGGCTGGACAGCGCCGGTGGACCGCCGAGGACGATCGCCCCCGTTCGAGCTTCCTGTTCCAGCCGGCGGTTCAGTCGCCGGAGGGCGGAGAGGAAGACCCGCGGTCAGGGATTCCATTCAGGCGCGGACGTTCCAACGGTCGCCACAGTCCACGCCACGGCCCGTCATGGCCAACCCGGCTGACCAAGGAGACCGCGCGCGACGGCGCTACCGCGTGAAAGCGAGCTGGCGATAGACTTCCGTGCCCAAGACCTTCCGCATCGTCTCCCGCTGCATCGCCATGTCATGGGCCTTGTCGAGCGATCCGTACTGCGTCGCGGCCGACTTCTCGGCGTCGGCCAGCGGCCGGTCGAACGCCGCCAGATTCTTGAACACGACGACGAGCACGAGGTTGGCTTCGCCCGGCCTGGGATCGAGAGGCTGCTCGACGCCGTAGCTCAAGATCGCGCCCGCCCGTTTGCCGCCCTCCATGGCGTTGCGCCAGCCGCTCGCGAGGTCTTGCATGTAGGCGTTGAGCTGGCCCGGCTTCACCTCGATCTGGGTGACCTGGGTGACCGTTCCGAGATCGTAGTTCCGCTGCGCCACCTGGGCCGTAGTCCCCATAGCGCTCAGGGCAAGCAAGCCGATCGAGACGGCGATCATGGCGAGGCGATGGTTCATTGGAGCCTCCCAAAAAATTCGTTCGCAATTGAACCGCGGCACTGGTGCACAATTGGATTTCAGAGACAAGCGACGAGCGCACCGACGCGGTTCGGACGGAGGGCGGACCCCCGCAATGACGCGGGAGGATGGTCCGTGCCACCGAATGGCCGGTTCCGACTCCACCTTCCGTTTCGTGAAGTATCCCGCCTATCTCGCTGGCTGGAGGCTCGGCCGCCGGGCGAAGGCGCCGCGGAGATAGAGTTCGGCCAGGATCAGGTTGGGAACCCAGCTCAGGAACGAGACGGCGCGGTAGCCGTCGAGGAAGGAGACGCCCAAAAACGGGAAGAGAGGCAGGTAGAGGCGCAACGTCACCGCCGCGAAGGTCATCGCGAACGAGCGGATCATCCAGGCGCGGTGAGCGCCGAAGCGGCGTTCGGCGGCCATGCGCCAGCCTTGGACGTTGGCGACGATCCAGATCGCCGCGAGGCCGCCGAAGCCGGCGGTCGCGGTCGAGCCGAAGGCCATGACGAGAC
>JALYTR010000265.1 GCA_030854165.1 Pseudomonadota bacterium
CTTGGCGATCTGGCTGGCCGAATGGCCGTCCAGCCAGAGCTTCTTGAGCATTTCAACGCGTTCGTCGGTCCAACCCATGATCGCAACCTCCCATCGGTTCTTGCCGCACCGGGGAAGCTCGTCCCGCCGGCGAACACAAGATATCGTATGCCGCCTGAAACTAGACACAATAGGCGCCACGAATTCATCCACAGAGATCGTCGGTTCGCCATCCATTGACACCGCCTTGCGATCGGCGGCCGATAGGGGCACATGAGGGCCCATGAAGGATATGGCCGCCGCCTCCGGCGTGATCCCGCCCTTGCCGCGCGACTATCACGGGGTGAACTGGATCGGCCTGCGCACCCTCTACATGCGCGAGGTCCGCCGGTTCTGGAAGGTCGGCACCCAGACCCTGGCCGCGCCGGTGGTCACGGCTCTTCTCTACATGCTGGTCTTCGTGGTCGCCGTGCGCGGCGCCGCCCCGCCCATCGAAGGGGTGAATTTCGCCACCTTCGTCGCGCCGGGCCTGATCATGATGCAGATTCTCGGCAATGCCTTTTCCAACTCGTCGTCGAGCCTGCTCCAGGCCAAGATGAACGGCCTGATCGGCGATTTCCTCACCCCGCCGCTATCGCCCGCCGAACAGGTGGCCGGCTTCACCCTGGGCGCGGCGACCCGCGGCGTGCTGGTCGGCGCGGTCACCGCTCTGGCGGTGCTGCCGTTCGCGCGGCTCGGCGTCGCCCATCTTTGGGCGGTGATCTATTTCGGCTGTGGCGCGGCCCTGATCATGGGCATGCTCGGGATCATGGCCGCCATCTGGTCGGAGAAGTTCGACCACATCGCCGCGGTGAGCAATTTCGTGGTCATGCCGATGACCTTCCTCTCGGGCACCTTCTATCTGGTCTCGCGCCTCCCCGAGCCTTTCCGCACCGCCTCGCACTACAACCCGTTCTTCTACCTGATCGCCGGCTTCCGCTACGGCTTCATCGGCCACGCCGACGGATCGCTGGCGGTGGGCGTCGCGATGACGGCGGCGTTGACCGTGCTGCTGGCAGGGGTTTGCCTGTGGATGTTCGCGACGGGATATAAGATGAAGACGTGAAAAAGCTGGCGGAACGACATTAATCGTTTCGCCGCACCGGTTCAGGGAGTTGATGCTTGAATTGCGCTACCGATCCCCCCACGAACCGTGCGGTCAGTCTGCTCGTAAATTTCGATTTGACCCTCGACGGCGCCTTTGAACTTCATCGGATCGGCGATATTCCTGATCGGGGTGGTGGCGCCACCGGTACCGTGAATCAAAATCGTTCCATAATTGAACATCCGAGCAAATATCCCCTGGCGAATGCCTATAGACTCAATTTTTGAGATCCTTTGCTCAATTGTCCTTCGCTATAAAACACCAAATTTGGCAATGATCCGCCGATCCGTAACGGCTAGATTCGTTGTCCTTTGCACGAGAAACGGAATCAGAAGAACCAAAAGCCCTAGAAGTAGAAATATCGGATGGCCCATCGCAAGGAGAGCAATGATTAACGCAAAAATTACGGGCCCGACCCAAATCGCGTTCATAACCTTGGCGTTCGCCACAACACGCTCGTTCGGCGCGAGAGTCGATTCAATGTAAGAAGCCACCCCAAAAGCCCTCCGTACTTCGCGCGGCATATTTCCTCATACCGCGCGCCAATCCCTTTAAGGGATTCTACCCCCATACCGTTGACATAGCTACCCTCGCAAATCAAAACGCCGCGCTTCCCGTCCTCGCGCCGCCGCGCGGGGACGTATCGCTTTTCAGGAAGCCTCGCCCATGCCCCTCGCCGACCCGCCGACCGTACCCGACGACCATCTGCTCGGCGTCTATAACCGCGCGCCGCTAGCGTTCGAGCGGGGGGTTGGGGCGCGGCTCTATACGGCGGAGGGGGAGGCCTATCTGGACTGCCTGGCGGGGATCGCCGTCACGGGCCTCGGCCACGCCCATCCCAAGCTGGTGGCGGCGCTCAAGGCGCAGGGCGAGAAGCTCTGGCATGTTTCCAACATCTTCCGCATTCCCGGCCAGGAGGCGCTGGCCGAGAAGCTGACCGCCGCCACCTTCGCCGATGTGGTCTTCTTCACCAATTCGGGGACCGAGGCGGTGGAGTGCGCCCTGAAGATGGCGCGCAAATATCACTGGGCGAACGGAAATCCCGAGCGCATCGACGTCCTCGGCTTCGAGGGCGCCTTTCACGGGCGCACCTACGCCGCCGTGTTCGCGGCCGGCAATCCGCACTACACCGAGGGCTTCGGGCCGCCCCTGCCCGGCTATGTGACCCTGCCGTTCGGCGACATGGACGCGCTCAAGGCCGCCATCGGACCGACCACCGCGGCGGTGATCCTCGAGCCGGTGCAGGGCGAGGGCGGAGCGCGGGCCTGGCCGGAGGCCGACCTCACCGCCATCCGCGCCCTCTGCGAGGAACGCGGCGTCCTGCTGATCTACGACGAAATCCAGTGCGGCCTGGGGCGCACCGGCAGGCTGTTCGCCCACGAGTGGGCGGCTGACGCGGCGCCGGATATCCTCTGCGTCGCCAAGGCGCTGGGCGGCGGCTTTCCGGTCGGGGCGTGCCTGGCCACGGCGCGGGCGGCGGCCGGCATGAGCGTCGGCGCGCACGGCTCGACCTATGGCGGCAATCCCCTGGCCATGGCGGTGGGCCTGGCGGCGTTCGAAGAGATCAGCCGCGAGGAGACTTTGGCCCATGTGCGCGACTTGGCCGGCTATTTTACCCAAGCCTTGAAAGGATTGCAGGATCGCTATCCCGACGTGATCGTCGAGGTGCGCGGCAAGGGCCTGCTGATAGGCGTCAAGCTCGCCGGCGACAACCGCGAGTTCATGGCCCTGGCGCGGGAGCAGCGTCTGCTGATCGCCAGCGGCGGCGACAACTGCGTGCGCCTGCTGCCGCCCCTTATCATCACGGCCGAGGAGGCGCGCGAGGCGATCGACAAGCTGGAGCGGACCTGCGAGGCGGCGCGCGCCAAGGCGGCGCTCGCGGACGACGCCCCGTGACCCATCCTCGCCATTTCCTCGACCTCTGGCGCCTGGACGCGGCGGTGCTGCGCGCCATCCTGGAGGACGCCAAGGCCCGCAAGTCGGCCCGGCGCAGCTGGAGCAAGGGACGGGCCGACGCCGACGCTCCCGCGGCTGGACGCACTCTGGCGATGATCTTCCAGAGGAGTTCGACGCGGACCCGGTTCTCCTTCGACGCGGCCATGCGCCAGCTCGGCGGATCGAGCATCATCGCCACCGGGGCCGACATGCAGCTCGGACGGGGCGAGACCGTCGAGGACACCGCGCGGGTGCTCTCGCGCATGGTGGACGCCGTGATGATCCGCGCCGTCAGCCACGACGACCTGGAGCGCTTCGCCGCCGCGGCGGCCGTCCCGGTGATCAACGGCCTAACCGACAAAAGCCACCCCTGCCAGATCCTGGCCGACCTGTTGACCTTCGAGGAGCATCGCGGTCCGATCGCCGGCAAGACCCTCGCCTGGGTGGGCGACGGCAACAACGTCTGCGCCAGCTTCATCCACGCTGCCGCCAAATTCGGGTTCAAATTCGTGGTGGCCGGCCCGCCGCGATATCCGCCGGACGCCGCGGACGTGGCCAAGGCCATCCAGGCCGGTGGTCAGGTTGAAATCACCGCCGACATGCGCGCCGCCGCGCGGGGCGCCCACTGCGTGATCGCCGACGGCTGGGTTTCCATGGGCGACGCCGACTATGAGGCGCGCGTGGCCGCCTTCGAGCCCTACCGGGTCGACGAGGATTTGATGACCCTGGCCGCCCGGGACGCCATCTTCCTGCACTGCCTGCCCGCCCATCGCGGCGAAGAGGTCACCGACGGTGTCATCGATGGCCCCGCCTCCCGGGTCTGGGACGAGGCGGAAAACCGTATCCACGTCCAGAAGTCGGTCCTGGCCTGGTGTTTCGGCGGATTGATGTAAAACTTCCGACGGCCTTCCTATATCCGCGCCGTGCCCGACCTCGCCCCCGACGATTTCGTTGCCGCCTTCGCCATCGAGGGCCAGCCGGTGCGCGGGCGCATCGTGCG
>JALYTR010000266.1 GCA_030854165.1 Pseudomonadota bacterium
GCAGGCCGCCGCGTCGGCCGGAACTTCGGCCGGCGTCTTGCCGATCAGGGCGGCGAGAGTGAAGAGGGCGAAGCGCCGCTGGCCTTCCAGGGGCGCAATGGCCGCCTTGGCCTGATCGAGCAGCACGCCCTGACGGGCGACCTCGAAGTCCGACAGGGCGCCGGCGTCCCGCTGGGCGGCGGTGATATCGTAGGTCTGCTGGACCACCGACAGGGACGTCTTCGCCACGTCGATCTGTTCGCCCAGGCCGCAGATATTGGCGTAGGCGCCGGCGGTCGCCCCGGCCACGGTGACGCGGGTGGCGTCCTCGGTAGCCTGCGTCGCCTCGAGGTTGGCCCCGGCCGCCTCAATGGCGCGGCGGATGCGGCCGAACAGATCGACCTGATAGGCGGCGGTGAAACCGGCCGCGAAGCTCAGGGCGGCCGGGGCGCCGGCGGCCGCCTGCTGCGCCGACCGGCCATAGTTGGGACCGGCGGTCAGATCGGTGGTGGGGTAGCGGCCGGCCCGCGCCTCGTCCAGGAGGCCCTGGGCATAGGCCAGATTGGCGGCGGCGGCCTTCAGGGTGTTGTTTTCCGCCAGGGCCTTAAGAACCAGCCGGTCGAGGACGGGGTCCCGGTAGAGCCGCCACCAGTAGGGCGGCAAGGGCTGGTCGGCGGCGCGCGCCCGGTCGGCGGACACGAACGGTCCTCCCGCCGTCGTCGGCGTGGGCGGGACGGCGTATTTCGGGCCCACCGCGCAGCCGCAAAGGGCCAGGGCGAGTGTAGCGGCAAGGCCGAGCGGCGCCCGCGCGGTCACGGAGCATCGTCCATGGGCAGGGACTTGGCGGCCGGTGATGGCCGGCCTTCCGACCGCTGGGGCAACCGCGCGCCGAGGGCGCGGAAGACCACATAGAAGACCGGGGTGAAGAGCAGGCCAAAGGCGGTGACCCCGATCATGCCGAAGAAGACCGCGACGCCGAGAGCCTGGCGCATTTCCGCCCCCGCCCCGGCGGCGAAGGCCAGGGGGACGACGCCGAGGATGAAGGCGAAGGAGGTCATCAGGATGGGCCTAAGGCGGGTGCGCGCCGCCTCGCCGGCCGCTTCGTGGCGCTCCAGGCCATGCTCCATCTCGCCCTGGCGGGCGAACTGCACGATCAGGATGGCGTTCTTGGCGGCCAGGCCGATCAGCACCACCAGGCCGATCTGGGTGAGGATATTGTTGTCCATACCGCGAATGTTGACCCCCAGCATGGCGGCCAGCAGGCACATGGGCACGATCAGGATCACCGCCAGGGGCAGGGTGATGCTCTCGTAGAGGGCGGCGAGCAGCAGATAGACGAACACCACCGCCGCGCCGAACACCAGGAGCCCGGTATTGCCGGCCAGTCGCTCTTGATAGGCCAACTCCGTCCATTCGAAGCCATAGCCGGGTGGAAGTTGCGCGCGGGCCAGCCTCTCCATGGTGTCCAGCGCCTGGCCGGTCGAATGTCCCGGCGCGACGTCGCCCTGAATTTCGGCGGCCGGGAACAGGTTGTAGCGCAGAACCCGGTAGGGGCCGGTGATGTGGCGCAGGGTGACCAGAGAGCCCAGCGGGACCATGGCGCCGGAGGCGGAGCGGGTCTGCAGTTCAGTGAGGCGAGATTCGGAGTTGCGGAACGGCGCGTCGGCCTGGGCGATGACCTGGAAGGTGTGGCCGAACAGGTTGAAGTCATTGATGAAGGTGGAACCCAGATAGGTCTGCAGGGTGCTGAAGACGGCGCTGTCGGGCACCCCCAGAATCTCGGCCTTGGCGCGGTCGATGTCGGCGAAGAGGCGCGGCGTGCGGGTATTGAAGGTGACGAAGGCGCCCTTCACGTCGGCGCTCTGGTTGGCCGCGTCGGCGAGATCTTTCACCGTCGCTTCCAGGGCCTTGGGACCGTGGCCGCCCTGGTCCTCCACCACCAGCTTGAAGCCGCCGGTCGAGCCGATGCCGCGCACCGACGGCGGCTGGATGATCTTGATGTCAGCCCCGTCGATGGGGCTCAGCCGCTTTTCGATATCGCCGACGATCGCCGTCGTCTTCAGCCCCAGACGGGCGCGCTCGGCGAAGGATTTGAGAACCACGTAGATCTGGCCGCCGTTGGAGGCGGTGGTGTTGCTGGTGGCGTCCACCCCGGCGTAGATCGAGGCGGCCCCGACCCCCGGCGCGGCAAGGACGCGATGGGCCACGTCGCGCACCACAGCGTCGGTCCGCGCCAGAGACGAGCCCGGCGGCAGGGTGATCGAGACCAGAAGATTGCCCTGATCCTGGGCCGGAATGAATCCCTTGGGGGTGGCGCTCAGGTCCCAGGCAGTGACGGCCAGCAAGCCAGCGTAGATCAGAAGCATGATCGCCGCCATGCGCACCAGGCGGTGGGTCAGGCGTGAATAGCGCCCGGCCACCGTGTCGAAGGCGCTGTTGAACGCGTGACCGAACCGGCTGGCGCGGCGCAGGCCGCGACGCACCGGCCGACCGTCGGCATGGGCGCGCATCAGCAGGGCCCCCAGGGCGGGCGACAGGGTCAGGGAGACCAGCAGGGAAATCAGCGTGGAGGTGGCGATGGTCAGGGCGAACTGCTTGTAGAACTGGCCGGAGATGCCGGAGATGAAAGCGGTGGGCACGAAGACGGCCATCAGGACCAGGGCGATGGCCACCAGGGCGCCGCCGACCTCGTCCATGGTGGCGTGAGCGGCGGCGCGCGGCGACATGCCCTCGCGCAGATGGCGATCGATATTCTCCACCACCACGATGGCGTCATCGACCACGATGCCGATGGCCAGCACCAGGCCGAACAGGGAAAGGTTGTTGAGGGAATAGCCGAAGGCGGCGAGCGCCGCGCAGGTGCCGATCAGGGAGACTGGAATGGCCACGATGGGGATGACCGCGGCGCGCCAGGACTGGAGGAAGATCACCACCACCAGCACCACCAGGCCCACGGCCAGCAGCAGGGTCTTGGCCACCTCGTTGATCGAGGCGCGGACGAACTCGGTGGGGTTGTAGATGATCTTGTAGGAAAGGCCCGGCGGGAAGCTGGCCTTGAGGCGAACCATGGTCGCCTTGACCGCGTCGGCGGTTTTGAGCGCGTTGGAGCCGGGCTGCTGGAGGATGCCCAGGGCGACGGCCGGCTTTTCGTTCATATAGGCGTTGGTGGTGTAGTCCTGCGCGCCCAGCTCCACCCGCGCCACGTCGATGATCCGGGTCACCCGGCCCTGCGCATCGCTCTTGACGATGATGTCGGCGAACTGCGCCGGCGTCGTAAGCCGCCCAAGCGCCTCGACGTTGAGCTGGTGGGCGTTGGCGCCAGCGCCCTGCGGCGCCTGGCCGATGGCCCCGGCCGCGACCTGGACGTTCTGGCCGCGCAGGGCGGCGACGATGTCGTCCACGGTCAGGCCGCGCGCCGCCGCCAGGTCCGGGTCGATCCAGATGCGCATGGCGTAGTCGCGCGCCGCCCGGCTGCCGATGTCGCCGACGCCGGGCACCCGCAGCAGGGCGTCGCGGATATGCAGGCCGACATAGTTGGCGATGTATTTCTGGTCGAGGGAGCCGTCGGGCGAATAGTTGTGCACCGCCATGAGGAAGTCGGGCGAAGACTTGCGCACCGTCACCCCGGCGGCGACCACCTCGGGCGGCAGGTGGGGCGTCGCCGCCGACACCCGGTTTTCCACCAGAACCTGAGCCTGATTGGGGTCGGTCCCCAGCTTGAAGGTGACGGTGATCGCCACCCGCCCGTCGCCGGTGGACTGCGAGGACATGTAGAGCATGTTCTCGACGCCGTTGATCTGCTCCTCGATGGGGGCGGCGACCGTGTCGGCCAGGGTTTCGGCCGAGGCGCCTGGATAGCTGGCGCTCACATTGACCGTCGGCGGGGCGATGTCGGGATATTGCGAGATCGGCAGGCCCAGATAGGCGATGGCGCCAATGAGGGTGATGAGGATCGCCAGCACCCCGGCGAACACCGGCCGCTCGATGAAGAAGTGCGAAAGGCGCATCGAAGACCGGCGCCCTACCGCCCGGCCCCGACCGGTTCGGCCGAGGAGGAGGGCGGCGCGACGTCGGCC
>JALYTR010000267.1 GCA_030854165.1 Pseudomonadota bacterium
GCCCTGGGCTATGCGGCGGCGTGGCCGGTGGTGGTGAAGGTATTCGAGACGACCTGGAGCGTCGATTGGACCGGGGTGGCCGCCCTCGTCGCCGGCGCGGCGGTCCTGGCGGGACTGGGCGGCGTCCTGGCCGCCCTGGGCGCGCTCGCAAAGCGGCCGGCGGCGATCCTGCGGACGGAATGAAACCGGCGGCGGCGGGGTTTAGCCCAAGCCGGTTAGCCCCCTACCCCACCTCCCCGCGCCGTCCGCCGCGCACGAACAGCAGTCCAATGAACCCGATGGCGAGCAGCGCGATGATGGTGGCGAAGCCGCCCTGCTGGGTCTTGAAGATGCGGGTGCCCTGGTTGACCAGGAAGGGGCCCAGCCAGATCGTGGCCGTGCCGGAGAGGGCGTAGACGCCGAAGAAAGCCCCGGTCTGTTCCGGCGGAGTCAGCCGGGTCAGCAGGGTGCGGCTGGAGGCGTAGTGGGCGGTGATGAAAACGGCGTTGGAAAAGCCGATCGCCAGGTAGATCCATTCGGGCAGGGTGCGGAAGAAGGGCCCTTGCCAGAGCGGCGCGTGGGCGGCCGGATCGAAATGCCAGAAGTAGAGGATCTGGTCGGGGGCCATGCCCAGGAAGGCGACGATACCAAGGAGCGACATGCCGATCTCGATCTGCACCGCGCGCTTGGGGCCGACGCCATGGTCCAGCCACCGCCCGACGAAGCCGCCCAGGACGGCCAGGATGCTTAAGGTGATGCCGAAGAACAGCATTTCCAGGGCATGCCACTTCATCACCCCGGTGGCGTAGACCCCGGCGTAGATCAGGATCGCCGTCATGCCATCGACGTAGAACATCCGCGCCGCCAGAAAGATGGCCGCGTTGCGGTAGCGCCGAACCGTCCTGATCATCGCCAGAAGATCGGACGCGCCGCTTCGGATCGCGGTCAGGAAGGGGATGCCGGTCTGCGGCGCGTCGGGGGTGAAGAGGAAGAGCGGCAGCGCTCCCACCGCGAACATCGCCGCCGCCATCAGGGCCACCACCCGCTCCGGCTCATGCAGGGCGCGGCTGAGGCCAAAGAGCGGCGCCCTGGGAAGCCACGCCCAGGTCGCGGTCGCGGGCAAGCCCGGCAGGGCGAAGGCCCAGGCGGTGAAGCCCAGGGCCAGCAGCGAGAAGGCGTTGCCCAGCGCCAGGGCGAGGCCCGACGCCTTGTGCGCCGCGCCGAGCCCCGCCGCCCGCACCAGCAAGGAATTGTGCAGCACCTCCGACCAGGTGAAGAGGACGCCGATCGCTGTGGTGAGCGCAAGAGTCGTAGTGACCGAGAGCCCCGTGTGGTCTGCCTTCGTCCACCACAGCGAGGCGATCATCGGAACCATCGCCGCGACGATCAGGGCCAGCCACACTTTTCGAGGGCCGAGCTTGTCGATGGAGGCGCCCAGGAAGGGGGCCGTGGCCATGACGATCCAGCCGGAATACTGGCTCCAGCGGGAGATGATCTCCTGGCCCTTCACCGGATCGCCGACCACCGTGCCGGCCACATAGGGCATGAAGATGTAGATGGTGATCAGAACGACGTAGGGGTTTCGCACCCCCTCGAACAGCGACCAGCACACCGCCCCGAAGGTGAGCCTGGCGGCCGGATCGAAGGCCGCCGGCGGCACCGCCACCATATCGGCTTCCGAAACGATCTCGCTCATGCCCGCCCCCCGCCGGGCGGTCTAACGCGCGCGAAACTTAGGGCATCGCGATCAAAGCTCTCTTCCCCCTCTGGGGGAAGTGTCGCCGAAGGCGACGAAGGGGGCTCCCGCTTGGCGTTAACCATCGGTTGACACGGGAGCCCCCATCCCCGGCTTCGCCGGTACTTCCCCCGAGGGGGGAAGAGAGACATCCCCGTTTTCTCCGGACGCGCCCTTTTCCAGTCGCTCGACCTCGCGCCGCCAACGCCGGGCGCGCCGGAGGGTGTCGGCGATCATCCAGGCGAAGGCGAGAAGGCTCGCGCCGTAGGCTGGCCAGATGTAGGCCCCATACTTGCCGGCGAAGGTGGCGAGGTCGCTCACCGCAAGGCCGCCCGCATGGCCACGCTCGCCGCCCGCCGCCGCCACACCTCCGCCCGGGTGCGGGTCATCCACAGGGCCCCGAAGGCGGCGCTGTAGCCGGCTCCGACGATCGCCAGCGGGATGAGGTAAACCGCCGCCAGGGTAGGGCCGCCGGCGCGGAAGATCGACTCGCCCTGGTGCAGGGTGTTCCACCAGTCCACCGAGAACTTGATGATCGGCAGATTGATCAGGCCGATCAAGGCGAGGATCGCCCCGGCGCGGGCGCCCTTGGCCTCATCCTCGATGCTCGCCCGCAGGGCCAGATAGCCGACGAAGAGCAGGAAGAGGACCAGCACCGAGGTCAGACGCGCGTCCCATACCCACCAGGTCCCCCACATCGGCCGTCCCCAAAGCGAGCCGGTGACAAGGGCCAGCAGGGTGAAGGCCGCCCCCAGCGGGGCCGCCGCCCTGGCCGCCGCGTCGGCCAGGGCATGTCGGAAGATGAGGGAGAAGAAGCTCGCCCCGCCCAGGCATCCATAGGCCAGCATCGCTGTCCACGCCGCGGGCACATGGATGAACATGATCCGCACCGTCTCGCCCTGCTGGTAGTCCGGCGGCGCCGCGGCCCCCAGCGCCAGCCCCGCGACGATCAGGCCAGCCGCGAGCACCCCCAGCGCCGGCGCCGCCCAGCGCGAAAACGCCATGAACCGATGCGGGTTGGCCAGGGCGGCGATCATCGGGGTGGCATAGAGGGGTGGGCGGAGGGGGGCAAGGGCGGGGTTGTGGTGAACGACGGGTTGCCTTACATAACGCACACATCTTTTCCATAGTGAACCCCGATGGCCCGGACTGCTTCTGCTTCCAACTCCGACACCTTCACCTTCCGTCTCGACAAGGGCCTGAAGGCCGCGCTCACCAACTCGGCCGCCGCCGACCACAAGCAGCCCGCCACTCTGATGCGCGAATTGGTGCGCAATCACCTGGACCGGCGGGAGCGCCAGGCGTTCGAGCAAGAGGCGCGGCGGCAGTGTCACCTCATCAATGCGGCCGCATGTGAGCCTCACAGCGACGAGGCCAAGGTCATGCGCGAATTGGAAGACAATCTCGACCGATTTGCCGACGAATGGCATTAGCGCGCGGCGATCTGGTCACAGTCGCACTCTCCGGCGACTACGGCAAACCCCGCCCGGCTCTGGTGGTGCAGGACGACGCCTTCATGGGCCTGGAGTCAGTGACCGTCCTGCTCCTCACCAGCGAATTGCGCGAGGCGCCCCTCGTTCGGATCGCCATGCAACCCAGTTCGGAAAATGGCCTCCAACGTGCGTCGGACGTCATGATCGACAAGGCCGCCACCGTTCCCCGCTCACGCCTCGGCGCCCGCATCGGGCTGGCGGATGCGGAGACCCTGCGCGCCGTCGATTTGGCCTTGACGCGTTTTCTGGGGCTGGGACCTTCGGCGCTCGCTCATGGATCCAACCGATAGTACGCGGTGGGCGTCGGGGTGGAGGAGAGCGCTTTAGAGGTGGAACCAAAGGGCCGCCCCCGCCGCTACACCCTCGCCGAGTTGCTGGCCGCCTCCGACCACGGCGAACCGCCGTCCCCCGAGGAGCGCGAGTGGCTCGACGCGCCTGCCGTGGGCCGCGAAGTGCTGTGAAGCGGGGCGAAAGTCGGATTCCACCAAACGTCGCGGTCACGGCTTGGCGGGGGCCGGCGGTATCGCGGATTTCGGAGCCTCAAAGCGAATCGGGATCGTGATGGAAGCGCCAGCGGTGGACCGGCCATCCGAAGTCCTGGGTCGCATCCTGAAAAAATGCGAAAGATTCATCGCGGCCGTGCCGAATCCCATATCCGCGGGCGCTTCCGACACGATCGAGCACATGGCAAGCGTGCCGTCGGTCTAAATCCTACAGGAAAGTACGGCGCGACCGCTGACGCCGAGGCGATCCGCGCGATCCGGATAGAAGCGGGAGATGTCGGCGCTGGTTGGGCCTTCGGACGATGAGGGTGCCGTGGTCGACGGCGTACTCG
>JALYTR010000017.1 GCA_030854165.1 Pseudomonadota bacterium
CTCCAAGCATGCCGCCGAGGCGGCCGGCTTTGCCGACGCCATGATGCTCGACTGGCGTGGCTACGTGGCCGAGGCGACCGGGGCCAATGTATTTTTCGTGGCGGACGGCGCCCTGCACACCCCCATCCCCGACTGCTTCCTCGACGGCATCACCCGTCGCGCTGTGATGGCCCTGGCGGCCGACAAGGGCTTTGAGGTGGTCGAACGGCACATTCTCCCCGAAGAACTGGCCGGCTTTTCCGAATGCTTCATCGTCGGGACCGCGGCGGAGGTGACGCCGGTGTCCAAGGTCGGCGACTTCAACTTCACGCCGGGAAATATTTCCCTGGCCCTGATGGACGACTACGCGCGGCTGGTCCGGCGGGCGGCGTAGGCAAGAGGGCTCGCCGTGGCCAATTCGATCTACGCCGCTCTGCCCACGACCATCTTCGAAGTGATGAGCAGCCTGGCGCGTGAGCACGGGGCGATCAATCTGGGCCAGGGCTTTCCTGATGAGCCAGGGCCCGAGCCGATCCGGCGCCACGCCGCCGAGGCGGTGCTGAATGGGTATAATCAGTATCCGCCCATGGCTGGCCTTGCGGAACTGCGCGAGGCCGTCGCGGGCCACTACAGTCGGCGCCAGGGTCTGGATCTGGACTGGAAGACCGAAGTCACCGTCACGTCCGGGGCCACCGAGGCCCTGGCCTGCGCATTTCTGGCCCTGATCGAACCGGGCGACGAGGTGGTGCTGTTCCAACCGCTCTATGACGCCTATCTGCCCATGGTTCGGCGGGCCGGCGGGGTCGCCAGGCTTGTCAGCCTGCGCCCGCCGCAGTGGCGCTTCGACCGGGCGATGCTGGAGGCCGCGTTTAGCGCGCGGACCCGTCTGGTGGTTCTGAACAATCCCTTGAACCCCACCGCCAGCGTGTGCCCAGAGGCGGATCTGGCGTTGCTCGCCGAATTCTGCGCGCGTTTCGATACCGTCGCGGTCTGCGACGAGGTCTGGGAGCAGGTGGTCTTCGAACCCGCCCGCCACCTCCCGCTCATGGCTTTTCCCGGCATGCGCGAGCGCACGGTAAAAATCGGCTCGGCCGGAAAGATGTTCGCCCTCACCGGCTGGAAGGTTGGATTCATGGGCGCCGCTCCGCCGCTGACCCAGCTTCTTGCCAAGGCCCACCAGTTTCTCACCTTCACCACGGCGCCCAATCTGCAGGCGGCAGTGGCCTGGGGTCTCGTCAACAGCGACGACTGGTTCGCCGCCATGCCGGTTGACCTGGCCCGCTCGCGCGACCGCTTGGCGGGCGCCCTGCGGCGCGAGGGTTTCGCGGTGCTGGACAGCGCGGGGACCTATTTCCTGAATGTCGATCTGGCCGCCTCGGGCGTCGCCGAGAACGACCGAGATTTCTGTCTGCGGGCGGTGAAGGCGGCCGGCGTGGCGGCCATACCGGTGTCGGCGTTCTACGAGAGCGATCCGGTGACGACGATCGTGCGCCTGTGCTTCGCAAAGCGCGACGAGATCCTCGACGAGGGCGCGCGGCGGCTGGCGATGGCGAGGGTGATGTCGGAGCGCAAGCCCTAACTCGTCGCCCCGCCGTCCACCACGATGGTCTGGCCGGTCATCCAGGCGCCGGCGCGGGAGGCCAGGAACACCGCCGCGCCGGCGATGTCGTCGGGTTCGCCCAGGCGGCGCAAGGGGGTGTCGGCGCTGGCGCGGCGTTCAGCCTCGGGCGTATCCCACAGGGCTTTGGCGAAGTCGGTCTTCACCAGGCCCGGAGCGATGCAATTGACCCGGATGTTGCTGGGCGAGAGCTCCTGGGCGAGGTTGCGGGCGAGCTGCATGTCGGCCGCCTTGGAGATCGCGTAGGCGCCGAGCATGCCGCTACCGCGCAGGCCACCGATCGAGGAGACGATGACGATCACCCCATCGCGCCGCGCCGCCATTTCGGGGGCGACCATGTGGATCAGCCAGTGGTTGGAGATGATGTTGTTGTCGAGGATCTTGCGAAACGCCTCGTCGCTGATCCCCGCCATGGGTCCGAAATAGGGGTTGGAGGCGGCGTTGCAGATCAGGATGTCGATATGGCCAAAGGCGGCGCGGGCGTCATCGACCAGACGCTGGAGATCGTCCTTTGACGAGATGTTGGCCGCCACCGCGATGGCGGCGCCGGGGTGGTCGGCGTTGATCGCCGCCGCCACCGTTTCGCACGCGCCGGCCTTGCGCGACGAAATCGCCACCTTGGCCCCATGCTGGGCCAAGCGCTCGGCGATGGCCTTGCCGATTCCTCGGCTCGAACCGGTGATCACGGCGACGTTGCCGGAAAGATCGAACAGCTCCACGCGGCGCGCTCCCTTGAAACAGCCGTTTGATTTCCTCTCACCATCGGGCGCGGCGGCGGTGCGGTCAACCCAGAAGGAACCCCGAACCGTCGGCGATGAAGTGGGCGATCATGTTTGACACGACGTCACGCCGCCAAAGATAGAAGAGCGCGAACACGAGCCCGCCTCCGGCGACCGGAATGAGCTGGGCCCAGCCCCAGTAGGAAAGATGCGCGAGGGTAAACGCCGCGACTGAAAAAGCCACGCCGGCCGCCCGGCTCCCGGTCAGGCCGGTAACCCGCTCGATGGGATAGGCGCGGAAGATGATCTCTTCGGCCACCGCCGCGCGGGTGACCAGCAGAAAGCGATGCCACAGCGGCGTCGCCATGATCTTCGCCATCGCCCCGGCGTTCACCTTCAGGCCGAGGGCCGGGAAGATCGCCGTGTAGCTGACCAGGATGATCGCAACGACCAGGATGCCAACCGGGACGGCGTACACGAAGGTTTTCCAGGTTGGGGTCTTGATGCCTAGCGACGACAGGGGCCGGCGTTCGATGGCCAGGACATAGGCCAGCACGACGGCGACCAGCGCCCACCACACCGCCTCGTGGATCAACAGCGAGGCCAGATCGCCGCCAGGCGCCAGCCGCTTGCCAAGGTTCAGTTCGGGGACCCCGATGGCGATCACCAGACCGATCGCGGTCAGCGCCACCAGGCGGGCGCCCCCGCTCTTGACCATCGGGTTCATGATTTTTCTCCTCCGCGCCATTCGATGAATACCCCCATGGTCGAGCACCGCGCCAGAGGCGGCGGGTCATTTTCAGCTTGGGGCCAGGCGCGAGTCTGAATAGACGCTCCCCATGCCGCCGATCGTTTCGATCTCCAACCTCTCCAAGACCTACGCCTCCGGTTTCCAGGCGCTGAAGGGCGTCGATCTGGCGATCGAGGCGGGTGAAATCTTCGCCCTCCTGGGCCCCAACGGGGCGGGCAAGACGACCCTGATCGGGATCGTGTGCGGGATCGTCAATTCGAGCCAGGGGGCGGTGACGGTCGGCGGCCATGACGTTGTGCGCGACTTTCGCGCCGCCCGCTCCCTCATCGGCCTGGTTCCACAGGAGCTTTCCACCGACGCCTTCGAGACGGTGTGGGCGACGGTGAACTTCAGCCGCGGCCTTTTCGGCAAGGCGCCCGACCGACCCTATCTGGAGAAACTGCTGAAAGATCTTTCGCTGTGGGACAAGAAATCCAGCAAGATCATGACCCTCTCGGGAGGCATGAAGCGACGGGTGATGATCGCCAAGGCCCTGTCGCACGAGCCGCGCATCCTCTTTCTGGACGAGCCCACCGCCGGGGTGGATGTCGAACTGCGCCGCGACATGTGGGAAATGGTCCGCTCTCTGCGTCAGACCGGCGTCACCATCATTCTCACCACACATTACATCGAGGAAGCGCAGGAGATGGCCGATCGAATCGCGGTGATGAATCGCGGCGAGATCATTCTGGTCGAGGACAAGGCGGCGCTGATGGCCAAGCTCGGCAAGAAGGAGCTGACCCTGACGCTGGAAACGCCGTTGGCCGCCCTGCCCGGCGCCTTGGCCGGTCAGTCCCTGGCCCTGGCGAAGAGCGGGCGCGAACTTGTCTATACCTATGACGGATCCGGCGGCGGGGCCGGTGTCGCCGCCCTGCTGGCTCGCCTCGCCGCCCTGGGCCTCGCCTACAGGGACCTCCACACTCGCGAAAGCTCGCTTGAGGATATCTTCGTCTCCCTGGTCAGGGCCGCGCCGTGAAACCCTCCACCCTCAACCTGTACGCAATCGGGGCCATCTATCGCTTCGAGATGGCCCGCACCCTGCGCACCCTGGGTCAGAGCGTCCTGGCCCCGGTGATCTCCACCTCGCTCTATTTCGTGGTGTTCGGCGCGGCGATCGGCTCGCGGATGAGCGCCATCGACGGGGTGTCCTACGGCGCCTTCATCGTGCCGGGCCTTCTCATGCTCTCGCTGCTGACCCAGAGCATATCCAACGGCTCGTTTGGCATCTTCATGCCGAAGTTCGCCGGGACCATCTATGAGATGCTCTCGGCCCCGATCTCGGCCGTGGAGATCGTCATCGGCTATGTGGGCGCTTCGGCTACCAAGTCGATCGTCCTTGGCCTGATCATCCTCGTCACCGCCCGCGTCTTCGTGCCGTTTCATATCGCCCACCCGGCGTGGGTGAGCCTCTTTCTCGTCCTCACCTCGGTGACCTTCAGCCTGTTCGGCTTCACCCTGGGCATCTGGGCCGACGGTTTCGAGAAGCTGCAGATCGTGCCGGCCCTGATCGTCACCCCCCTCACCTTCCTGGGAGGCAGCTTCTACTCCATCGCCATGTTGCCGCCGCTTTGGCGCGAGATCACCCTGTTCAACCCCGTGGTCTATCTGGTCAGCGGCTTTCGCTGGAGCTTCTATGGCGTCGCCGACGTGGCTGTCGGGGTGAGCCTGGCGATGACCCTCGTCTTTCTGGTCGCCTGCCTGGCGGCGGTGGGCTGGATATTCAGGACGGGTTACCGGCTTAAGGCGTGAGGCGGGCGCCCCAGAAGCGAGCGCGAAAAGAGAAGGGGCGTGATCTCCCATGGACTCGCGAAGGCCCCGTGGGACTGGCGGGGCGCGGGGGTTCGGCGCTCGGCGCAATGGGGTATATCACGTTCGTTTCTCTTGAGCCGATTTGCCCGGACAAGGCGATGGGTTCGACCGATCCGACGGGAATGGCCATGCACGCCCTTGCGCTTCACCAGCACCTGATCGGCCGCCAGGGATCGCGGCGGGATCTGAACACGCCGGCGCTCATCGTCGATGTCGAGGCGCTGGAGCGGAATATCGCGGCCATGGCGAGGTTCGCGCGCCGCGTGGGGCTGAAGCTGCGGCCACACGCCAAGACCCACAAGAGCGTTGAAATCGCCCGGCGGCAGATCGCGGCGGGCGCGGTGGGTGTGTGCTGCGCCAAGCTGGGGGAGGCTGAGGCGCTGGCCGACGGGGGCATCGAGAATATCCTGATCACCTCGCCGATGGTCGGCGCGGCGGGGGTGGAGCGGCTGGCGATCCTGGCGGCGCGCTCGGGCGGCCTGATGGCCGCCGTGGATCATCCGGACGCGGTGGACGCATTGGCGGCGAGCGGCGCGGCCCTGACCCTGATCGTCGACATCGACCCCGGCATCCATCGCACCGGCGTCGCCGACGGCGCGGCGGTGCTCGCCCTGGCGCGGCGGATCGCCGATGCGCCGAGCCTGACCTTCGCCGGGGTGCAGTTCTATTGCGGTTCGCAGCAGCACATCGAAGCCTTCGACGCCCGCCGCGAAGCGATCGTCGAGCGCACCGCCTTTCTGGAGGGGATCGTCCGCGATCTGACGGAGGCGGGGCTGGCGCCGGGGATCGTCACCGGCGGCGGCACGGGCACGCACTTCATCGACGCGGAACTGGGCGTCTTCACCGAGCTACAGGTGGGCTCCTATGTGTTCATGGACCGGCAGTACGGCGACTGCGATCTCACCGGCGACGGCGCCGCGCCGTTCGAGACCGCCCTGATGGTCGATGCGCGGGTGATCAGCGCCAATCACCCGTTCATGGCTACCGTCGACGCCGGCTTTAAGGCCTTCGCCACCGAGGCCGGATCGCCGCCGATCCTGAGCGGCGCGGCCGCCGGATCGACGTATCATTTCATGGGAGATGAGCATGGCTGCGTGATTCCACCGGCCGGCGAGGCGCCGCCAAAACTCGGCGAAGTGGTGACCTTCGCCGCGCCGCACTGCGATCCGACCGTCAACCTCTACGAGGCCTATCACGCCGTGCGGGGCGACACCCTGGTCGGTATCTGGCCTATCGAGGCGCGGGGCCGCTCCGCCTGATGAGGGCTTTCCCGCCGCGGGGGAAGGCCATTAAGGTCGGTTCATGCCTCAAGGAAGCGCCATGACCCCGGACTCCGAAGCCCTTGATCGCGCCCTGGCCGAGGCGCACTTGCCGGCTCTGCTGATGGCTCTGGTCCATCTGACCGGCGACGAGGGCTTGCTCACCCCTGAGCGGCGGGCGGTGTATGAGCCGCTGAACCCCTTCGCCGAGCCCCGCGAGGGGGGCTATGCGCCGAGTGTCCAGGCCGCTATCCGGGCCCGCGCCAAGGCGGCGATCTCGGCCCATCTGGCCGGCGCGCCGCTGCCCCCGTCGCCGTCCCCGGAGACCATCCGCAAGATGATGGATTTCGTCGCCGGGGCCGACATCCCGGTCCACTATGCGCCGTTCCTGATGGACGAACTGGGGCTTGGCGGGATCGACACCAAGACACCGCTCTGGGAGGGGCCGGCCCTGAAACGCGCGGCGGCGAAGATGAAGGTTATTGTGGTCGGGGCCGGCATGTCGGGCCTGCTGACCGCCATTCGCCTCAAGCAGGCCGGCGTGCCGTTCACGGTCATCGAGAAGAACGCCGACGTCGGTGGGACCTGGTTCGAGAACGTCTATCCCGGTTGTCGGGTGGATAATCCCAACCACATGTATAGCTACTCCTTCGAACCCAATCACGACTTTCCACAGTACTATTCCACCCAGCCGGTGCTGAAGGATTACTTCAGCCGGGTAACGGAAAAATACGACCTGCGCCACCATATTCGCTTCGAAACCACGGTCGAGGAAGCGGCGTGGGACGAGGGCGAGGCGCTCTGGCGGGTCACGGTCAAGGGCGCCGATGGCGCTCTGGAAACTCTCGAAGCCAACGCCCTGATCACCGCCGTGGGCCAGCTCAACCGGCCGCGCTGGCCCGACATCGACGGCATGGAGACCTTTGAAGGTCCAAGCTTCCACTCCGCCCGCTGGCGCCACGACGTCGATCTCACGGGCAAGCAAGTGGCCGTGATCGGAACGGGGGCCAGCGCCTATCAGTTCGGTCCAGCGATCGCGCCGAAGGTCGCTCATCTGGAAATCTTCCAGCGCACACCGCCGTGGATGATCCCCTCGCCGCACTATCACCACGACGTTCCGGAGGGGAAGAAGTGGCTGCTCGAACACGTCCCCTTCTATGGCAAATGGTACCGGTTCTGGCTGTTCTGGACCCTCACCGACGGGGTCTATGAGGCGGTGAGGGCCGACGCCGGCTGGGACGGTTCCACCCAGTCAGTGGGGGTCGCCAACGCGGCGCTGCGCGAGATGCTGGCGGCGGCGATCGCCATGCAGGCCCAGGGCGACGCGGCGCTGCTGGAAAAGGTCATTCCGTCCTATCCCTTCGGCGGCAAGCGGCCGCTGGTAGACAACGGCGTGTGGATCGCGGCGCTCAGGCGCGACAACGTCGATCTCGTCACCGAACCGATCGAGAAGATCACGTCCAAGGGTGTGCAGACCAAGGACGGCGTGGAACACCGGGCCGACGTGCTGATCTACGGCACCGGCTTCCATGCCAGCCGGTTTTTGTCGCCCATGCGCATTGTGGGCCGGGGCGACTTGGAGCTGCACGAGGCCTGGGACGGCGACGCGCGGGCTTATCTCGGCATGACCGCGCCGGGCTTTCCCAACCTCTTCATCCTCTACGGGCCCAACACCAACATCGTGGTCAACGGCTCCATCATCTTCTTCTCCGAATGTTCGGTGCGCTATGTGGTGGGCGCCCTGAAGCTGATGGCGGAGACTGGCTCGGCGACCATGGAAGTGAAGCGCGAGGTGCATGACGCCTTCAACGCGCGTGTGGACGCCGCCAACGCCCTGATGGCCTGGGGATCGCCCCATGTGACGAGCTGGTACAAGAACGCCACCGGCCGGGTGTCGCAGAACTGGCCCTTCCCCGTGGTCGACTATTGGAACGCCACCGTGGCCCCCAACCCGGAGGATTTCGTGCTGGAATTCAAGGTCGCCGCCAACGCGCGTTAGAGCGCCCGCACCTTCAGCCGCGCGCCGCTGAGCACGGCGGTGACCTCGATGGGCGCCCCGACCGCCAGGGCGCCGTCGCCATCGAGGCGCGCCGACCATTCCTTGCCATCAACGAACACCCGGCCAAGACCGCCCTCGAAGGCGGCGGACGTAGAGCCGTGATGGCCGATCAGCCGTCCGTAGGCGTCGTTGATGTCCGCGCCGCCCGGCGCCGTCCTCTTCAAGGTCCGCCGTCCGACGTAGGTCAAGGCGATGGTCAGAACGGCGAACAGGGCCAGGTCGCCGCCGGGGCCGAAGCGTGGGGCGAACAGGCTGACCACGCCAACCAGGGCGGCGGCCGCCGCTGGCCACAGCATCCAGCCTGAGCCTGTGGCCACCTCGACAGCCAGGAACACCGCTCCGATGGCCAACCATACCCAGAAGGGGTGCGTGAAGACGAAGGCGCCGACGGCGTCCATTGTCGCTATCAGGCCCCGGCCGTCGGAACCGCCGGACGGCGCGGAGGCGGTGGGGGAGCCGCACCCGGGGCCCCGGGGCCCCGGCGGGCCGCATTGATCAGTTCGGTGATCCCCGCGATGGAGCCGGCGATCGACCCCATATCGGTGGGCACGATGACGGTGCGCTGCTGGGGCGACTCGGCAAGCTTGGCGAAAGCCTCGACATATTTCTGGGCGACGAAATAGTTGAGCGCATTGACGCTGCCCGCCTCGATGGCGTCCGAGACGCTCTTGGTGGCGGCGGCCTCGGCCTGGGCGGAGCGTTCGCGCGCCTCGGCGTCGCGATAGGCCGCTTCGCGGCGACCTTCGGCCTGCAGGATGGCCGATTGCTTGGCCCCTTCGGCCCGGGTGACGGCGGCCTGACGTTCGCCTTCCGCCTCGGTGATCACCGCCCGCTTCTCCCGTTCGGCCTTCATCTGGCGGGCCATGGCGTTGGTGATGTCGGGCGGCGGCTGTAGATCCTTAATCTCGATGCGCGCCACCTTGACCCCCCACGGGCCGGTGGCCTCGTCGATGACGGTCAAGAGGCGGGTGTTGATCTGGTCGCGCTGCGAGAGCACCTCGTCCAGCTCCATGGAGCCGACCACGGTGCGCAGATTGGTCATGGTAAGCTGGCCGATGGCGTAGTTGAGATTGGCGACCCGATAGGCGGCCGCCGCGGCGTCCATCACCTGGATGAAGACGATGGCGTCCACCTGGACGGTGACATTGTCCTTGGTGATCACCTCCTGGCGCGGCACGTCCAGCACCTGCTCCATGACGGAAACCTTGCGCCGCACCGCCTCCATGAACGGCATGAGGATGGTGATGCCGGGCTTCAGGGTGCGGGTGTAGCGCCCGAACCGCTCGACGGTGTACTCGTAGCCCTGCGGCACGATCTTGATGGCTGCGAAGGCCAGGAAGATCGCCAGGATGACCAGGGCGATCGGGAAAATGGCGAACACGGGCGGACCTTTGCAAGGGGATCGGGAACGGCTCCGTTTCTAGCCCGGCGCGAGACGCTCCGCCACGAAAACCGGCGGGATGACGACCCACGAAAACCGGCGGGATGACGACGCATCGGCTTGATTGGGCTATGAAGGGGAGCGGCCACTCCTAACATCCGCGATGGGGGCGGAACAAAACACGATGACCGAGGGGTTTGGCAGCGTTGATCCTTGGCTAATCTACGGCCTTGAGCCGCTGGCCATTCTTCTGGCAGGTGTCCTGGGTCGGGCCTTGGGCGGTCGCGTCCACCGCGCCGACCCGGGGGCCGCGGAGCACCTGCCTCCGGTTCAGGGCGCGCTGATCGGCCTGCTCTCCCTCATGATCGCGTTCACGCTTACGCTTTCGCTGGGCCGCTTCGAGGCCCGGCAAGCCGCCGTTCTGCACGAGGCGGTGGCCATCGGCTCGGCGCGCGACCGCGCCGCCCTCCTGCCCGCCGCGCAGGGCCAGGCGGCGGCGGCGTTGCTCGGCGAATACCTGGACGCGCGCATCGCCCTGGGGGCGCCCGGTGGTCGTCCAGCGACGCGACGGGCGGAGATCACCCGCTCCCTCCACTTGCAGCAGGCGTTATGGCGGCAGGCCGCGGCCGCCGGCCCCGCCGCTCCGTCCGTGACGAGCGCGCCTTTCATGGCGGCTCTGGACAGGATCGAGGAGACCCACCAGGAGCGGCTGGCCGCCGACTACAATGAGGTTCCCGCGCCGGTGTTCGTGACCATATACGTTCTGGCCATTGTCGCCTTTGGCTACCTCGGTTTCGTGAGCGGGGCGCGAGGGGCGCACAACATGGCCTCCAACGCGGTGCTGGCCGTCGCCTTTGCCGCGGTGATCGTCGTGGTGGACGATCTCGACCGGCCGCATTCCGGTCTGGTCACGGTGAGCGAGCGATCGCTGCTCGATCTGAGGGGCGCGCCGAACTAGGCACGGGGGAAAAGCAGGAGGCTGCGGCCATCGATGCCCACCCCGCTCGGCTTTGCCGAGTCGCCCTTCCCATCAAGGGGAGGGAGGATTCGAATGGTTCAGAAAATCGAATAGCCGCCGTCGATGACGAAGGTGTCGCCGCTGTGGTATTTTGAGGCGTCGGAGGCCAGATAGACGGCGATGCCGCCGAAGTCGTCCGGCTGCCCCCACCGGCGCATGGGCACGCGCGGGATGACTTTCTCGGCGAAGGCCGGCGAGGCTTGCGCGCCGGCGGTCATCTCGGTGGCGATCCAGCCGGGCAGGATGGCGTTGGCGCGCACGCCGAAGCGGGCGTGCTCCACGGCGATGGCCCGCATCATCGAGATCACCCCGCCCATGCTCGCCGCTCTAACCATAGTGGCCGCGCCGCGCGCCATGCTTGTCAACGGGGCCAGATTTCAAACTGAGAAACTACCGACTCCGGGCGTCCAGATCGTCGATGTGCCGGTTGCAATCCGCGATGATAGTCTTCAGCTTTTCCTTGATGTCCCGCGTCAACTCCTCCGCCATCCGACTGCCGTCTGGATGGGTGTAGCCGCCGCCGGCCTCGTCGAGAACGCCGAAAGCGCGTTGCGCGCGATCCCTATCCGCCGTTAGGCTCGCGCGGCGCTCTTGGGTTGTATATTCCCTGTTTGCCATTGGCCGATCCTCACTTCGCCTAGCCGATGTTATCACTCGCACCGCGCAACACCCAAGCGCCATCGCGCCTCCCCTTTCAGGGTAAAATCCGTTCCGCCAAATGGACCGCCGGGAACACGCGTTGCGTGGCAAATTGAGACACTCGCCCGGCGAGGCGGGGATGGCGTTCGATCAGAAAATCGCATACCCCCCGTCGATCACGAAGGTGTCGCCGGAGTGGTATTTGGAGGCGTCGGAGGCCAGATAGACGGCGATGCCGCCGAAGTCGGCCGGCTCGCCCCACCGGCGCATCGGCACACGCGGGATGACCTTCTGCGCGAAGGTCGGCGAGGCTTGCGCGCCGGCGGTCATCTCGGTGGCGATCCAGCCGGGCAGGATGGCGTTGGCGCGCACGCCGAAGCGGGCGTGCTCCACGGCGATGGATTTCATCATTGAGATGACGCCGCCCTTGGTGGCCGCATAAGCCTCGTTGCGCGCCGCCCCCTCGATCGCGGCGAGCGAAGCGGTGACGACGATGGAGCCGCCGGGATCGCCGGCCCCCGCGCGGGCGACCATGTGCTTGCACGCCTCGCGGCAAGTGAAGAAGACGCCGTCCAGGTTGACGCTCATCACCCGGCGCCACACCTCGACGCTCATTTCGGAAAACGACCGCGCGCCGCCGCCAATGCCGGCGTTGGCGATCACCGTGTCGATCCGGCCCATGGCCAGCGCCGCCTCTTCCATGGCCGCGACCACGGCCGCCTCGTCGGCGACGTCCACGGTTTGGGCGAGCACTCGTACGCCGTGCGTCACCAACTCGCCCTCGGCGGCCTGGTTGCGTTCGGCATTGCTGCCCCAGATGACGACGTCGGCCCCCGCCGCCGCCAGGGCCGTGGCCATGCCAAGGCCAATCCCCCGGTTGCCGCCGGTGATCAAGGCGACCTTGCCGGCCAGATTGAACGGCGCATAGGCCATGGTTTTTCCTCCTCTTGCCTACGCCGCCGTCCAGCCGCCGTCGATGCTGAGCGCCGCGCCGTTCACCGAGGCGCCCAGATCGCTGACCAGATAGAGCAGCAGTCCGGCGATCTGATCGAATTCCACGAATCGTTTGGTGGGCTGGGCGGCCAGGATCACGTCGCGCATCACCGCCTCTTCGCTCAGGCCCCGTGCCCTGGCCTGATCGGCCATCTGGCGCTCGACCAGAGGCGTCTTCACATAGCCCGGGCAGATGGCGTTGCAGGTGATCCCCGCCTGGGCCACCTCCAGGGCGACGGCGCGGGTGAGGCCCAGCACGCCGTGCTTGGCGGCCACATAGGCGGCCTTGAACGGCGAGGCGACCAGGGCGTGGGCCGAGGCGATAGTGACGATGCGGCCGCGGCCTTGCGCCTTCATGATCGGCACGGCGGCGCGGATGGCGTGAAAGGCGCTGGAAAGATTGATCGCTAGGACCTGGTCCCACTTGTCCACCGGAAAATCCTCGATGGGCGAGACGTGCTGGACGCCGGCGTTGTTCACCAGAATGTCGAGACGACCAAATTGCCGATGCGCGAAGACGACCAGCTCGGCGATCTGCTCGCCACGCCTCATGTCGGCCCCGTGGTAGAGAACCCGCGCCCCGCTCTCCTCTTCCAGCTCGGCCCGCGCCGTCTCGATGGCGGCCGGATCGCCCAGCCCGTTGAGCACCACGTTCACCCCCTCGGACGCCAGCGCGCGCGCCATGGCCTGGCCGATGCCGCTGGTGGAACCGGTGACGATGGCGACCTGGCCGGCGAGATTGTAAGGGGAGGTCAAATCTACTTCCTCTGAAAGTCTAAAACAGCACGCGCGGGTTCATGATCCGGCCGGGATCGAGGGCGACGCGGATGGCGCGCTGGGCGGCCACCTCCACGGGGGACTTGTAGGCCAGGGCTTCCGCGGTCTTCATGGTTCCCAGGCCATGCTCGGCGCTGATCGAGCCGCCCAGGGACACCACCAGATCGTGGACGATCCGCGCCCCGGCGTCGCGCCCAGCCGCGTGGGCGTCGGGATCGCCGCCCGCCGGTCCCAGGACGTCGTAGTGGATATTGCCGTCGCCCACGTGTCCGAAGGCGTCGATGCGCACGCCGGGAAACCGCGCCGCGAGCCGTCGATCCGCTTCGCCCAGAAATTCGGCGATGGCAGAAATGGGAACGGAGACATCGTGCTTCCAGGCCGGCCCTTCGGACTTCTGGGCCGCCGATTGGCCCTCCCGCAGAACCCAGAAGGCCGCCGCCTGGGCCTGGCTCTGGGCCACCGCCGCGTCGGCGATCAGGCCGTCCTCCAGGGCGCCGGCCAGCAGCCGTTCGAGCCCCGCTTCCGCCTCGCCCGCCACCGCGCCGGCGATCTCGATCAGCACATACCAGGGCGGCCGGCTCTGGAGCGGCGCGCGGGCGCCCGGCAGATGGGCGATGGCGAGGTCCATCCCCAGGGCGCCGATCAGCTCGAACCCCTCCACCGCCCCGCCGGTCTTGGCCTTGGCGTCGTTCAGGAGGGCGATGGCGTCCTCGGGCCTCGCCACCCCCACGAAGGCCACGGCGCGCGAGGCGAGGAGCGGAAAGAGCTTCAGGGACGCGGCGGCGACCACGCCCAACGTCCCCTCGGCCCCGATCAGGAGCTGCTTAAGATCATAGCCCGTATTGTCCTTGCGCAGGCGCTTAAGCCCGTTCCAGACCTCGCCATTGGGCAAGACCGCCTCGATGCCCAGCACCAGGGCGCGCATGGTTCCATGGCGCAGCACCGCCGTCCCGCCGGCGTTGGTGGAAATGAGGCCGCCGATCGTGGCCGAGCCTTCCGAGGCCAGACTGAGCGGAAACCGCCGCCCGGCCGCCAGGGCCGCCTCATGCGCCGCCGCCAGGGTCGCTCCCGCCTCGATCTCCAGCACATCGTCGAAGGTGTCGATTGCGCGCACCCGGTTGAGCCGTTCGGTGGAAAGCAGGATCTCGCCGTGCGGAATCTGCCCGCCCACCAGGCCCGTTCCCCCGCCGCGCGGCGTGATCGCCACCCCCGCGCCCGCGCAGATCCCCACCACCGCCGCGACCTCCGCCGTCGTCCGGGGCAGCACAAGCAGCGGCGTCGCCCCGCTCCACCGCTCCCGCCATTCGGTGAGCATCGGCGCGAGGCGCTCGGGCTCGTCGCTCCAACCGCCATCGCCGAGGGTGGCTTTCAGCCGGTCGAGGATGTCGGGTGGGACGGGGGGGATCATGGGCGGAGACTA
>JALYTR010000018.1 GCA_030854165.1 Pseudomonadota bacterium
ACCCCGCCTCGCACTGCCAGGGACATGCCCTTGGCGGATCGGGTGACGAGGATGGCGCGGCATTCGCTCAGCTCCATCGCCTTCGCCAGAGCCGCTTCGATCTCGTCGTCCGTGCCGGTGGGAAGGTCCGTGGCGCGGCCGAGTTCCGCGGCGTTGGGTTTGACGACATCGGCCGCGCCGTAGCGGGCGAAGCCGCGAGCCTTGGAATCGACGATCAGCATCGCGCCCTGCGCCTTGGCGGCGGCGAGGCACGCGCCGATCACCGCCGCCGTCACGACCCCCTTGCCGTAGTCCGACAGCAGAATGGCCCCGGCGCCTTTCGCAGCGTCATGGATGGTGCGAACCAGGCGCTGCTCCACCTCGCCCCCCACCGGCGCCGTCGTCTCCAGATCCAGGCGCAGGAGCTGCTGGCCGGCGGCGACGAAGCGGGTCTTCACCGTGGTCGAGCGGTGGGCGTCGGCGATCAGAAACCCCTCCACCCCGACTTCTTCCCCGATCAGGGCCGTCGCTTCATGGGCCGGCGCGTCCTGGCCGACGACGCCGACCAGGGACGCCTCCCCGCCCAGGACGGCGACATTGCGCGCCACATTCCCCGCCGCGCCGAGCATGACGCTCTCGTGTGTCCGGGCCAGAATCGGGATCGGCGCCTCGGCCGAAACCCGGCTGACCTCGCCATGGACGAAGCGATCGACCATCAGATCGCCGACCGTCAGCACGCGCACGCCGGTCACGGCGCCGAGCAGCTTTTGCAGGGCAAGCAGTTCCATCGCCCCTCAAGCCTCTGCCCCCTGCCGCCCAGCCGGTCAAGCCGAGAGGCGGCCCTTGGCCAGGGCGTCAAAATCCAGCAGCTCCGCCACCAGGGCCTCGAAGTCTCTGAGGGGCACCATGGTGGGTCCGTCGGAGGGGGCGTGGTCGGGGTCGGGATGGGTTTCCATGAACACCGCCGCCACGCCGATGGCCACCGCCGCGCGCGCCAGGACCGGCACGAACCGGCGCTCGCCGCCTGAACGGTCGCCATCTCCCCCCGGCTGCTGGACCGAATGCGTGGCGTCGAACACCACCGGACAGCCGATCTCGGCCAAGATGGGCAGGGCGCGCATGTCCGAGACCAGGGTGTTGTAGCCGAACGAAACCCCCCGCTCGCAGGCCATCACATTGGGATTGCCCGCCCCGGTCGCCTTGGCGATCACATTCTTCATGTCCCAGGGGGCCAGGAACTGGCCCTTCTTGATATTGATCGCCCGGCCGGTGCGCGCCGCCGCCACGATGAGGTCGGTCTGGCGGCAGAGAAAGGCTGGAATCTGCAGGATATCGACCACCTCCGCCGCCGGGGCGCACTGATCGACGCCATGGACGTCGGTGAGCACCGGCAGGCCGGTCGCTTCGCGGATTTGGGCGAAGATCGGCAGGGCTTCGCTAAGGCCAATGCCCCTTGCGGCGCCGGCCGAGGTACGGTTGGCCTTGTCGAAAGAGGTTTTGTAGACCAGCCCGATGGCCAGCCGCTCGGCGATCTCTTTCAGGGCATGGGCCGTTTCCAGTGCGTGGCCCCGGCTCTCCATCTGGCACGGCCCGGCGATGATCGTCAGGCGCTCGCCATTGCCGATCCGCGCCAGGCGGCCACCGCGCCCTACCTCGACGACGGCGTTGGACTGCATGATGTCGATCACTCCTTGATCCATACCGTGGTGAGTGGCGTAAAAGTGAGCGCAAGGCGAGTTCGGCGCAAGGCCGGACGCCGGAGCGCAGGTCCGAATGTCCAACGATCCGCCGATCCCCCTGAACGATCCGGAGCTTCGCAAGGCGCCCGCCGCCTTCCGCGCGGCCGTCTCCATCGCTCGCGAGAACTGGCTGGCCGGGACACTCACCTTTGTCCTGCCCTCCGACCGCGAACTGCGCATCGCGGGGTCCGAGCCCGGCCCCGACGGCGTGCTGATCGTCCGCGACTTCCGCTTCGTCGGGCGGGTGCTCGCCTCGGCCGATATCGGTTTTGGCGAGGGGTTCATGGCCGGCGAGTGGGACACCCCCGATCTCTCGGCTCTGCTGGAGGCGTTCACCCGCAATTTCGACCGGCTGGAGCGGCTGGTCGAGGGCAACCCCTTCATGCGCGCCTTGAACTTCCTCGCCCACACCTTCAACCGCAACAGCCGCCGAGGCGCGCGCCGCAACGTCCACGCCCACTACGACCTCGGCAACGCCTTCTATTCGCGCTGGCTCGACGCCGGCATGACCTATTCCTCGGCCCGCTATGAAGACCCGGGCCAATCCCTGGGCGCCGCCCAGCACAACAAATACGCCAGCCTGGCCCGCCAGATCGCCCTCGAACCCGGCCACCATGTCCTTGAGATCGGTTGCGGCTGGGGCGGTTTCGCGGAGTTCGCCGCGCGCGAGATCGGCGCGCGGGTGACCGCCGTCACCATCTCGCCGGCGCAATACGAATTCGCCCGCAAGCGCCTGTTCGATCAGGGTTTGGCGGACAAGGCCGATATCCGGCTGATGGACTATCGCGACGTCCAGGGCCGGTTCGATCGGGTCGCTTCCATTGAGATGTTCGAGGCAGTCGGCGAGGCCTATTGGCCGGCCTATTTCGGCAAGCTGCGCGACGTGCTCTCGCCCGGCGGCCGGGCCGGCCTGCAGATCATCACCATCCGCGACGAGCTCTTCTCGGTCTATCGCGGCCGCTCCGACTTCATGCGCAAATACATCTTCCCCGGCGGTATGCTGCCCAGCGAAACCCGCCTACGCGAGGAGACCGACCGGGCCGGCCTCGAATGGAAGGCCATCGTCCGCTTCGGCCAGAATTACGCTGACACCCTGGCCGAATGGACCCGCAGCTTCGAAGCCGCCTGGGAAGACATCCGCCGCCTCGGCTTCGACGAACGCTTCCGCCGGTTGTGGCGTTTCTACCTCAGCTACTGCGAAGCGGGGTTCCGGGCCGAGCGGACAAACGTGGTGCAGTTGAGTCTGGTGAGGGGGTAGGGCGAGAACAGGCACTTAGTAAGCCATCTCGGGACATCGATGATGGATGGAAGGCGGCCCGTTAGCTGGATCGAAAAAACAGAAACGCACCAAGCGGTAGCGCGGTCTGGGTGATCCTGACGGCGAAGACTCTTTTGCTGAGGGCCGGGTCGTTTGCTTCGCGATGTCGTCCGCTCCAGAGATAGCCCAATGCGGCAGTTCCGAGGAACAGGCTCAATTTACCGGGAAGCGCGGTCGCCATGAGCGTCTTGGCGCGAATGCTCGCAACGTAAGCCCAAAATGTCAGGTAGCTACCCCAGTAGGCGAGAAAAACCGCAAACCCGAGCCAGCCGCTGATCGAACGTCCGTCCATGCGCCTTCATCCCCCGAGTCAACTGGAAACTAAAAGCCGAATCTAACCGCAATAACATGCGTTGTTGAGTTGAATTGTTTTACCCCCTACCCGCCGTCATCCCGGAAAGACCCGCCGTCAGGCGGGGCTTATCCGGGACCCATGTGAGCCGCGCTCACCAGCGTTTCGGTTCGCTCCTTCCCTGGCGCCGGGTGCGTTGAATGTGGGGCGATGGGTCCCGGATAAGCCGCGCTGGCGCGCGTCTTTCCGGGATGACGGTCCGATGGGTTAACTGAGGCGCCGGTCGGTCAGCCCCGCCACATCTACGCGCCTTTCCCCTTGCTTCCACCGCCCCCACTGGCAATCTACCTCCCATGCCTCCCTCTCAGATCCCCGCCGACATCCTCGCCGCCATCGGGAACACGCCGGTGATCCGGCTCAACCGCGCCAGCGCGGCGACGGGATGCGAGATTCTCGGCAAGGCGGAGTTCATGAATCCGGGCCAGTCGGTGAAGGATCGCACCGCGCTCTTCATCGTCCGCGACGCCGAGCGGCGAGGGCTCCTGGGCCTGGCGGGCGGATGGTCGAGGGGACGGCCGGCAACACCGGCATCGGCCTGGCTATGGTCGGCTCGGCCCTGGGCTATCGCACCACGGTGGTCATCCCCCGCACCCAGAGCCAGGAAAAGAAGGACGCCATTCGCCTGGCGGGCGCCGAGCTGGTGGAGGTGGACGCCGTTCCCTACGCCGACCTTGCCAATTATGTCCGCTATTCCGGGCGCTTGGCCGATGAACTGAATGAATGCGGGCCGGCCGGCGCGGTCTGGGCCAATCAGTTCGACAACCTGGCCAACCGCGCCGCCCAAGCCCAGACCACCGGGCCGGAGATCTGGGCGCAGACCGGCGGCAAGGTGGATGGCTTCATCTGCGCGGTGGGCTCGGGCGGCACGCTGGCCGGCGTCGCCGAAGCCTTGAGGAGGCGAAACCCCGCCATCGCCATTGGCCTCGCCGATCCCCACGGCGCCGCGCTCTATAACTGGTATGCCCACGGCGAGCTGAAATCCGAAGGGTCCTCGATCAGCGAAGGCATCGGCCAGGGCCGGATCACGGCCAATCTGGAGGGCCTGACCATCGACTATCCATACCGGGTTTCCGACACCGAGATGCTGGAGGCCATCTACGACCTGGCCGAACATGAGGGACTGCTGATGGGCGGATCCACCGGGATCAACCTCGCCGGGGCCATGCGCCTCGCCCGCGACCTGGGACTCGGCCACACCATCGTGACCATTCTCGCCGACCATGGCTCGCGCTATCAGAGCAAGCTGTTCAACCCCGGGTTTCTGGCCGAGCGCGGCCTGCCCGCCCCGCCATGGCTTTGATCCTCATGGACCCTCTGGTTTCCACCGACTGGCTGGCCGCCCACCTCGAGGACTCGGACCTCGCCCTTCTCGACGCCACCTGGTTCATGCCCGGAACGCCGCGCGACGCCGCCGCGGAATTTGCCGAACGCCACATCGCCGGCGCGGTCTTCTTCGACATCGACAAGATCGCCGACAGCGCCAGCGCCCTGCCCCACATGCTGGCCGACCCGGCTGATTTCGCGGTGGCGGCGCGACGGTTGGGTGTGAACCCGGAATCGACGGTGGTGATCTACGATGCGCTTGGCCTGTTCTCCGCGCCCAGGGGGTGGTGGAATTTCCGCGCCATGAGCCACGCGCGCGCCACCGTCCTCGACGGGGGACTGCCCAAATGGCTGGCCGAGGGCCGGCCCGTCGAGAGCGGCTGGCGCGAGCCGGTCCATGGCGCCTTCAAGGCCCGCGCTCGAGCCGATCTGGTCCGCGATCTGGAAGGCGTCCGCGCCGCCCTCGCGGCGGGCTCGGAACAGCTCCTCGACGCCCGCCCTGCCGACCGCTTCACCGGGCAGGCGCCGGAGCCTCGCCCCGGCCTTCGATCCGGCCACATGCCCAGCGCCCGCAACCTGCCCTGGTCATCCCTGGTCCGAAGCGACGGTACGCTCCTTCCCGCCGAGGCGTTGCGCGCGGCCTTCGAAGGCGCCGGAGTCGACCTGACATCGCCCATCGTCACCAGTTGCGGCTCGGGGATCAGCGCCTCGCTCCTGGCCCTCGCCCTGGCGCGCCTGGGCCGGGACGACGTGGCGGTCTATGACGGTTCGTGGAGCGAATGGGGCGGGCGATCCGATACCCCGGTGGTCTTGGGGTCGGCTTGAATGATGGCTTTCCGCCCATGAGCAGCCCGCCCAAAGACGCCACCCGCCTGATCCGCGCCGGCCACGCGCCGGCGAGGCTCGCCCATACGGTGGGGCCGCCCATCCAGAAGGGCTCGACCGTCCTTTTGCCGAACGCCGCCTCCCTCTACGACACCGCCCAGCCCACCTATGGCCGGGGCGGCCTGGCCACCCAATCGGTCCTGATGAGCGCCCTGGCCGAGCTGGAGGGCGCGGCCGAGGTTCGCCTCTTCCCCTCCGGACTGGCGGCGATGACCGGGGCCATGCTGGCGGTCCTGAAGGCCGGCGACGAGATCCTGGTCACCCAGGCGGTCTACAAACCCACCCGGCGATTCTGCGACCATGTGCTGCGGCGGTTCGGGGTGGGCGTCCGCTACTACCCGCCGCGCACGGCGCCCGAGGCGCTGGTCGCCATGGCCGGCCCCGCCACGCGGCTGATCGTGCTCGAATCCCCCGGCTCCCTGACCATGGAGTTGCAGGACGTCCCCGCCATCGCCCGTCTCGCCGACGCCGGCGGCATTCTCACCCTGATGGACAACACCTGGGGGGCGGGCCTCTGGTTAAAGCCCCTGGCCCATGGCGTCGATATCTCGGTTCAGGCCCTGACCAAATACGTCGGCGGCCATGCCGATGTTTTCATGGGCTGCGCGGCGGCGACCGATCCCGCCCTCTGCAAGGTCCTCGATCAAGCGATATGGGACTTCGGCTGGTCGGTGGCGCCGGAGGACGCCTACCAGATGCTGCGCGGCCTGCGCACTTTGCCGACCCGCATGGCGCGCCATCAGGAGAGCGGCCTCGCCGTCGCCGCCTGGCTGGCGGGCCATGCCGCCGTCGCGGAGGTCCTGCACCCCGCCCTCCCCGCCTCGCCCGATCATGCGCTCTGGCGGCGCGACTACACCGGCGCCGCCGGCCTCTTTTCCATGGTCCTGAAACCCTGCCCCACCCCCGCGGTCCACGCTTTTCTCGACGCCCTGGAGTTGTTCGGCCTGGGCTTTTCCTGGGGCGGCTTCGAAAGCCTCGCGCTCGACGCCGATCCCCAGTTCGACGTCCGCGAGGGCGGCTCACCCTTCGCCGGCCCGGTGGTGCGCCTGAACATCGGGCTGGAGGACCCGGACGATCTCATCGATGACCTGCGGCAAGGATTCGAGGCGCTCGCCGCGACTTGAACTGACCGCCCGGCTGATCGGCTTAAATCCGCTCGACGATCATCGCCGGGGCCATGCCGCCGGCCGCGCATAGAGTCACCAGCCCGGTCTGCAACCCACGCCGCTCCAGTTCGTCCAGCAGGGTTCCCAGGATCATCGCCCCGGTCGCCCCGATCGGATGGCCCAGCGCTATGGCCCCGCCGTTGACGTTGACGATGGCCGGATCGAGGCCCAGATCGCGCATGAACTTCAGCGGCACAACCGCGAAGGCTTCGTTGATCTCGAAAAGGTCGATATCGCCCAACTCCATGCCCGCCTTGGCCAGGACCTTGCGGGCGGCCGGGACCGGCGCGTTGAGCATGAGGGTCGGCGAATCGCCCGCCGTCGCTACCGCGCGGATGCGCGCCCGAGGTTTCATGCCGTGCGCCATGGCGTATTTCGGCGAGGCGACGATCACCGCCCCCGCCCCGTCCACCACCCCCGACGAATTGCCGGCATGATGCACGTGATCGATCTTCACGTCCGGATAAGCCTGTTCGACCAGGGCCTTATAGCTCAATCCTTCCTCGTCGAGGGGAACGTCGTGGATGGCCGCGAAGGCCGGCTTCAGCGCCGCCAGACCCTCCAGGGTCGTGGCGGGCCTGGGATATTCCTCATGGTCGAGGGCGAGGCCGCCGTCGTCGTGGCTGACCGGGACGAGGCTGGCGTTGAAATAGCCGCCCGCGATGGCCCGCGCCGCGCGCTGTTGACTCTCGAAGGCCAGGGCATCGACGTCTTCGCGGGTGAAGCCCTCCAAGGTGGCGATCAGATCGGCGCACACACCCTGGTGCGGCTGGGGATGAATGGCGCGCAGATGGAGGTTGCCTGAATCCAGCGTCGCCCGTCCGTCCCGCGGCAAGGTCGAGCCGTAGGACATCGACTCCACCCCGCCGGCCACCACCAGATCCTGCGCGCCGCTCATCACCCCCATGGCGGCGAGACCCACCGCCGTCAGGCCCGATCCGCAGAACCGGTCCAACGTCATCCCCGGCGCGCGCGTGTCGTAGCCGGCGTCGAGGGCGGCCATGCGGGCGATGCACGCCCCCTGCTTGCCGAACTGTGTCCCGCACCCGGCGATCACATCGTCGATGTCCGCCGTATCGAGGCGATTTCGGTCAGCCAAGGCGCGCAGCACGGTGGCCAGGATTCGCTGCGGATGCACCTCGGATAGGGCGCCCTTGCCGACCTTGCCCAACCCGCGTGGCGTGCGCGCCGCATCGATGATCCAGGCCTCGGCCATGTCCGCTTCTCCTTGTTCGTGACGTCATTGCCCTAACACCCTATCCCCAACGGCATCCCAGCAAACTTTCCAGACGGCGTCGGGATAGGCGCGCCGGGCCCGGTTGCGGGCGGGACCTGAGCCCAGTATTGGCCTCCCGTGGAAACACGTTGGCGTGGTTTCAACTGGGGGTGGGTTCTTGTCCAGACGATTGGGGCTTCAGCGGATGGCGTTGGCCGCCGTGATGGCGTTTCGGGGTATTCACCAACGCCACGGCTCAGACGCGGCTGCAAACGGCGCTTCAAAGCGATCTCGCCGCCTATCTGAAGAAGCGAGGCGCGATCGAACATGTCTCCGCCGCGTCGGCAAGCGTGAGTTTGGCGAGGGGCACGGCCACCATTAACGCCGCCGCGGGCGCGACCACGTTTGGCGGCCGCACGCCGGTGACGCCGGCGAACCTGTTTCAGATCGGCTCGAACACCAAGGCGTTCACTTCCGTCATCCTCCTGCAACTGGAAGCCGAACATCGCCTGACCATGGGCGATACGGTCGGGAGCTGGCTGCCGCAATATCCGGCCTGGAAGACGGTCACCATCACACAGCTTCTCAATATGACGAGCGGCATCGTGGGTTACGACAACGTCCCGGCCATGCTCACCGCCTATGCAAAGTCCCCGTATCGCACGTTCAGCGCCAAGGAACTGGTCGCGTACAGCTATCCGCACGGCGAGGCGCCCCCGCTCTCCCACGTCTGGGCCTACAGCAACACCGCCTACATCCTGGCCCAGATGATCATTGAGCGCGCGACGGGCCACAGCTACGACGCCGAACTCCACCATCGCTTGCTGGCGCCAAGTCTTGGGCTCTCGAACACCTACTATGCGCCGTCGTTCTACCCGAAAAGTGTCACCGCGCGGCTGGTGTCGGGCTACTTCTACAGCCGCGATCCCGACAACGCCCCGCTGGCGCCGCTGTATGGGCGCGACGTCAAGCCCCTTTCGCTGTCGTGGACGCAAGGCGCCGGAGGGATCGTCTCCTCGCCCGAGAACGTCGGGCGCTGGACCCGCCAACTCTACACGGGCGCCATTCTGAAGCCCACTCAACGCCGGGAGCTGATGAGTCTGGTTTCCACCGCGACCGGAAAGCCGATCGCCTCGACGACCATCGCCGATCCGAAGGGGTTCGGCCTTGGCGTCGGGCAGGTGACCCTGCCGGCGATCGGCACGATTTGGTTCTATCAGGGCGAGACAATGGGCTACCGCGTGCTCTACGGTTATTTCCCCAAGCAGGATGTCGTCATCGCTCTCGGTCTCAACAGTCAGCCCAACGCCAAGGACGACCACATCGGCGAGCTCATGACGTCGCTCTATGCGACGCTCCACGCCGCGGGCAAGATGTAGCCGCCAGGGGTTGCCGTCTCCCGAGGGTCCGCCGCCGCGGGACAACAGTCAGGCGTCAGCGCCGGTTCGGCGGCAAACGGGGTAGAAAAGGTCCGCGGGTGGGGCGGGTGACCTGGCGACCCCGGCAGGACTCGAACCTGCAACCGTCCGCTTAGAAGGCGGATGCTCTATCCGGTTGAGCTACGGGGTCGAACGGGCCCTCAATGCGTCCACGGCTGCTTGCGGTGAAACGAGAAGTTATCGGCGTAAGCTTTTGGAATTGTTTCGGTGGTGCTTTCAATCAGCACTTCGAATGGAATTCCGTGGCGTTGGGCGTAGGCGACGGCCTCCTCGCGCGTATCGAACGCCAGACGCACCTGCCCCTTCATGTCGGTGGAGGTCGTCCAACCCATCAGGGGATCGGAAAGACGCCCCGAAGCGGGCGCGAATTCGAGCATCCAGACCTTAGTTTTCGCCTTGCCCGACTGCATGGCGTTCCTGGCCGGGCGGAAAATACGGGCGAGCATCCCTGAAGCTCCTTGGGCAGATCCTCCTTCGATGGTCGGGGCGAGAGGATTCGAACCTCCGACCCTCTGCTCCCAAAGCAGATGCGCTACCAGGCTGCGCCACGCCCCGCGGGCCATCGAAAGACCTAGTGGATCGTAGCAAACGGATGAGTCTTCATCCGTTTGCGGTCCGATCCACCAGATTCAAACATTTGTGGCGCGACTTTTCAAATCGGATGCGAAAGCATCCATTTGCGTCGCGCCACGGGCGCTCTTTTGCCACGCGGCGAACCGGCCCGCAACGTGGAGGCTCAGCGCGGCCGTCGATGCATGAGCTTGAACACCCCCGTGGCGCGGGCGAGATCGCGGCCGGCCATGTGGGCGCGGCCCTCCACGAAGACAATGTCGCGGGCCACGCGGGTCACCCGCGCCTCGCCCAAAACCCACTCTCCCGCCCGACCCATGTTCAGGAAGTCGATCGACAGATGAACGGTGATCGGCGTGGCCTCGGCCGCCCGCGCGGCGGCGCCCGCCAGCAGCCCGTCGAGAAAGGCCGACAGCATGCCGCCATGGATCAGGCCCAGACCATTGCAATGGCGTCCCTGGACGAAAAACGCCTGCTCCGCGCCCTTCTCGCCCAGCCGATGGAAGAACGGGCCATTGTGGGTGGTGAAGGCGCCCCGGTTGTTCGATCGCAGGAACCCCGCGGGGGGCGCGGGAAGCGCCTCGTCCTCGCTCACGGATGGAAGATCCGCTCGCGCACCTTATCGCCCGGCTCGGCGCCGATTTCGGCGGCGCGCCCGCCACGCAGTTCCAGTACACCCAGCACCGCGCCGCCCGAGGGGATGGGCGCTTCCGACAGCGGCACTGCGTCACGGGCGATGGAGACAACGTGTCCGTCGGCGGCGATGAACAGCATGTCCAACGGGATCAGGGTGTTTTTCATCCAAAACGCCACTGGCCGCGGCGCCTTGAAGTCGAACAGCATGCCCCGGTCGGCCGCCACGGCCTTGCGAAACATCAGCCCTTTTTCGCGGGTGGCGTCGGTGTCGGCCACCTCGACCTTGAAATGGAAGACGCCGCGGGCGGTCACCACCTCCAGCGGCTCGACCCTAAGGGGCATTGCTGGGCCGGCCGCCATGGCAAGGCACGGAAATACCAGGCTGGCCAGGACGAACAGGGCCAGCCGATGGGCGGGTCGGGCGTAGTGGGTCACGGCTGGGCGGCTCCAGAAGGGTCGGACGGTCCTAACCCTGACCCAGTTCGATCTCCGCCACAACCAGCCCTTTTGGGCCCTCCGCGAAGCGAACCTGGACGTCGTCTCCCGGCTGAAGGTCTTCCAGCCCGCTTCGGCGCAGGGTCTCGATGTGGACGAAGATATCGCCGCCTTGCGTTTCTCGGACAACGAAGCCGTAACCCTTGGCGCGGTTGAACCACTTCACCTTGGCGCGCTCGAAAGGGCCACGCGGTTCGGACGAATGACGCGGGGTGCTGTCCAGGCCGGCCCGCGATCCGCCGCGCTCGCGAAAGGGCGTATGACCGCGAATGTCCCCAGGCGAGCGATGATCGCGCCGCGGCACGCCGTGGCCGTCGCCCTCGAAGGCCCGGCGCGGTCGCTCCTCGCGCGGCGGAGCGACGCTCTCGTCGAGATTGACGATTTCGGAAACCTGCCAGCCCTTTGGGCGCTTGACCACGTCGCAGACGATTAGCGAGCCCTCGAGCGCGCCCTCCCGCCCGCAACTGCGCAGGGAGGTCACGTGCAGCAGAACGTCGCGCAAACCGGTCTGGCTCGCGTCGTCGGGCACAATGAATCCATAGCCTTTGCCGGCGTCGAACCACTTGACCCGCCCGCTGATCCGCACGCATTCATCGGGCGGCGCATGGCCTTCCAGATCGAAATCAGACATCGGCCCCTCAGCCCCGTTCTCGGTCCTGTGTCAGGCGAGAACTCGCACCATAGCACGCTTTCGCCAAATAAAGAGGGGTCAAGGAATTTAGACCGGCGACAAACGATTTCCACGTCGATGGCGAACTGTTCGCGTGCTTGGGCGACGGCTAACGGGACGCGACCTGGCAGGCCCTAGGGGAGTCGAACCCCTCTTCCCAGATTGAAAATCTGATGTCCTAACCGATAGACGAAGGGCCCGGGAAGTCGCGGCGGAGCGGGGGATATATCCGCCGGCCCGAGGGGGTGCAAGCCAAGGGGCGCGGCAGGGTGAAGCGCTTGCGTTTAGGCCGGGGTGGCCAAACGCGGATCGGCGATGTCCTCGATCTCCAACTGAACGCCATCGCGGCCGTTCCAGTCATCGACTTTGAGCACCCCTGCCACGTGAAGCGAGCCACCTCCCGCCATCAAGCGGCGGCCGAGTTCGCTGTCGCCCGCCCGCCAGGCCACGGCCTTGAGAGAACCGCCGGCCGCATCGACCAGATTGCAGCGAACATGGCCACCGCGCAGCGCCATGGCTCGCTCGGGCCTCACGCCCGCCAGAGCGAAGCGGGGCTCGGGATTACCCGGGCCGAAGGGAGCCAGAACCTTGAAATCCTGCAGAAGGCCGCGCGCCGCGCCAGGCGAGGCCAGGGCGTCGATGTCCAGAGCGTCTTCCGCCCTCGACAAGATCATCTCGCCGGCCAGCCGCTCGGTGAGGAAAGCGCGAAACTCGGGGATCGCCGAGGGGCGCAGGGTCAGGCCCGCCGCCATTGCGTGGCCACCACCGGTGAGCAGCAGGCCTTCATCGAAGGCGGCCTGGATCGCGGCGCCCAGATTGACGCCGGCCTGGGACCGACCCGAGCCCTTGCCGATATCGGCGGCGCGGTCGAGCCCGATGACCACCACGGGCTTTCGGTACCGCTCGCGCAGGCGGCTGGCGACGATGCCGATCACGCCCGGATGCCAACCCTCCTGGGCGACCACTATGACCGGGGCGGCGGGATCGAAATTGCTGTCGCGTTCGACCGCGAGGATGGCCGCCGCCGCGATCTCTCGCTCGACCTCCTTGCGCTGGGCATTGAGGGCGTCGAGCTCCCGGGCCAGATCGGTCGCCTCGGCCGGATCGTCGGTGGAAAGCAGGCGCGCGCCCAGGTCGGAGCGCCCGATCCGCCCACCCGCGTTGATCCGTGGACCCAGGATGAAGGCGGCCTCGAATATGCCGGCACTCGACGTCTTAGCGCCGGCGACAGCCATCAGCGCCGAGAGGCCGGGGTTTTTCCAGGCCGACATCACCGTCAGGCCGAGGCTCGCCAAGGCGCGGTTGAATCCGACCAGTTGGGTGACATCACAGATCGCTCCCATGGCGGCGAGATCGAGCCACTGGCGCAGATCCGGTTCGGGCCGCTCCTTGAAAAGGCCCCTGCTCCTGGCCTCGCGATTGAGGGCGGCGAGAAGCACGAAGGTGACGCCCGCCGCCGCCAGCATCCCCTGGCCCGACCGGCAATCGGGGCGATTGGGGTTGACCAGGGCGGCGGCGGCCAGGGGCGCCTCGCGCATCAGGTGGTGGTCGATGACCACCACCTCCAGGCCGATCTCGCCGGCCGCCGCCACCGCGTCATGGGCCGCCGCGCCGCAATCGACGGTGACCACCAACTCAGCGCCGCTCGCTCGCAGATGACGAAAGGCGGCGGGGCTTGGGCCATAGCCTTCGGACAGTCGGTCTGGAACATAGATCGGCAACTCCTTGCCCATGTGCCGAAACCAGCGCACCAGCAGGGCGGCGCTGGCCGCGCCGTCGACGTCATAGTCGGCGAAGACCACCACGTTCCGATCCGCTTCCAGGGCGTCCACCAGGATCGCCGCGGCGCGATCCATGTCGGCGAAGCTCGACGGATCGGGAAACAGGGCCTTCAAGGTCGGGCGAAGAAAGGCCTCGCCGTCCCCGCATGCGACGCCGCGCGACGCCAGCGCCCGCGCCAGGGGCTCGCAAAGCCCGAGCCGCGCCTGATGGTCGCGCGTCATGGCCGGATCGGCCCACCGCTCGCGCCAACGCCGGCCCGACAGGGAATGGGAGACGCCTAGGAACTCCGTCGTGGTCTCCTCCCCGAAGGCCATCAGCGTCGCCGCTTCATCCGCACTTCACGAACCGTTCCGGTGGCCGAGTTCATCACCAGGGTGTGGGTGTGAATCGCGCCGCCCGCTATCCGGACGCCATCCAGAAGCGCGCCCGTTGTCACCCCGGTGGCGACAAAGATCGCGTCGGCGCGCACCATCTCATGCAGGTCATACTTCTTGTCGAGATCGGTGATCCCGTGGCCCTTGGCGCGCGCCCGCTCGTCGGCGTTGCGAAACACCAGGCGGCCCTGGAACTGGCCGCCGACGCATTTGAGCGCCGCGCAGGCGAGCACCCCCTCCGGCGCGCCCCCCTGGCCGACATACATATCGACCCCGGTATCGGGATCGGCGGTGTTCATCACCCCGGCCACGTCGCCGTCGGTGATCAGATGCACCCGGGCGCCGGCCGCGCGCAGGGAAGCGATGATCTCGGCGTGACGCGGGCGGTCGAGGACACAGACGGTGATCTCGGCGATATCGACGCCCTTG
>JALYTR010000268.1 GCA_030854165.1 Pseudomonadota bacterium
CGCCTGGGCGACGTCGAAGCCGCTCAACACCCCGCCCGACAGGGCGAACAGAGTGCCGGTGCCGATACCCAAGCATTTCAAGGCGCCACGGCGCGTGGTGTCGTGTTCCATGTCGAAGGCCTCCAGATGCGTCTGAAGGTCATGAGACGGTCAGCCCCACATTTATTCCTGCGTGCTTCGAATTAAATTCGAAAAGGTCGCCAGTTCGCTCGCCTGCATGTCCGACACGGCGGCGAAATCGAGGTCTTCCTTGTTCCAGCACAGGGCGTTGTAGCCACGGCGCGTGCCCGCACCGGGCAGCCGCTCGCCGTGGTCCGCCCAGACGAAGAGGTCGATCTTGTGCAGGCCATGCTCATAGACCAGGACCGCCGCCCGCCGGCCCGCGATCGTGTCGATCCGCCCCCCGACCAGTTTGAACCCTTCGGCGGCGAAATCGTGGACGGGGGGCGAGATGTCAATCCGGCCCGCAAACCAAGGCTTGACCGTGTGATGATCGCTCGAGACCACCTGGATGGCGTGTCCCGACATCAGCGCCTCGGTGTGGGCGCGAACGATTCGGTCGGCCAGGGTGTCCGGGGTCGGCGGTAGCACCGCCAAGGCGATCAGCGCCGCGGCGAGCCCACTGACCCCCATCCCGCCGAAGAAGCCACCCATTACGCCGCCGTGGGACCACCTGGACCACAGGCGCCCGGCGGATCGCGAGAGCGCGCCCCGCCAGCTCGGGGCACGTCTGCGGTCTCTCACACTCTGCCCCGCCGCCGGGTCGGCAAGCGCCGCGTCGGCCTCGGAGACAGCCTCCAGCACCCGCAGCTTCAGCCGATCGGGGGCGGGATAGCGCTGCGCATAGCGGCAGATCTCGTTGCTGAGCGTGGCGGCGTTTTCACAAAAGCCCTGGCATTCGGCGCAGCCGGCGATGTGTTGTTCGGCGGCGTTGATCCCCGGCCCGGACAGTTCGCCATCGATGAACGCCTGGGTTTGCAAGAGGTTAGCGCAGTCCATGGGTTTCCTCCGCCATCCACTTGTCCCTCAGAAGGGCGCGGGCGCGCGCCAGGCGCGACATCACCGTGCCGATGGGCGCTCCAATCACGTCGGCGATCTCGCGATAACTCAGATCCTCCATCTCCCGCAGGATGAGCACCTCGCGAAACTCATCCGGCAGGGTGGCCATCGTCGCGCGCAGGCGGCGCCCGTCGCTGGCCCGCACCGCCTGCGCCTCCGCGTCGAGGCCCTCGAACACCAGTTCCGGGCCGGCCGCGCCCGTGGGGAGCGGGATCTGGCGTCGCCGGTCACGATGGCCGGCGTGAGCGTGGCAGCAATTTCGAACGATGCGCATCAACCACGGTCGGATGTCGTCGCCACGCAGTTGATCGAACGCGCCGAAGGCGCGCAGCATCGCCTCCTGCACGATGTCCTCGGCGTCCGTTGGCGAGCGGCTGAGCCAGCGTGCCAAGTTGTAGGCGGCGTCGAGGTGCGGCAGGGCCAGGGTTTCGAATTGTCGTCGGCGGTCTGACATCACGGACTAGACTTGTGGGAGACGCCTTTTATTCCCGTCCATCCGCCAAGTGTCGCGCAAAGGCGCATTTTTCGCACGGCTGGGGAATATTGCCGTGTGTAGACTGCTCTAGCCAGCAACAGGGGGGTGTCGCCCGCGCGTCGCGGCGTCCCGTAGCCCTCGGCTCGGAGTTTTCCGCCATGACAACCCCCACCGCGTCGCGTTTCGACGTGCTGACCCTTTGGCTGCACTGGCTCACCGCCACTCTGGTGCTTGCCCAGTTCGCCACCGCCTGGTCGGTGGACCGCGTCGATCCGGCGCAAGTCGACCTGGTGCTGGCTGTGCATCGCTCCACCGGCGTGCTCCTCTGGACCTTGACGGTGGGCCGGCTGGCCTGGCGGCTCACCTTTATGAGGCTCCCGCCCCCGGCTCCCACCATGCCGCAACTGCAGCGCCTCGCGGTGCGGGCCAATGAATACGCCCTCTATCTGCTGCTCCTTCTGCAGCCGATCACCGGGATGGTGGATAGCCTCTTTCGCGCGCATCCGTTCCCGCTGTTCGGTCTCGCCGTGCCGGTCCTCGTCGCCAAGTCGAAGCCGATCTACCACACGGCCCACACCCTCCACGAAGCGGGTGGTTGGTTTCTCTTGAGCCTGATCGGCCTGCATACGGCCGCGGCGCTTTTCCACCAGCTGGTGCTGCGCGATGGCGTGTTTCAGAGCATGTGGCCGTCCGGCCGTCGGCGATCCTGACAATCATCACCAGCGGAGAGGCCCCTTCCAGGGAGTCTTCAAACCGAGGGTCAATGGCCGGCTGTCGCTACATTGACCACGCACCGCTGCGCCCTACCCGTCCGCATCGCCACGCTCAAACACGCCTCCAGTGCCGCTTGGTTCTCGCGCTCCAGCGTCGAGGCGTTCGCTCTGGGGTCAGTCGCGTCTATTTCGAAATCTGACACGGCCCTCGCCGGCGCCCCCAGGATTGCCACACACAACGTCCTTTATGTAACCCAAAGGTAATCGTTCGCCGGCCATCGTGTTCGCTTGCCAGTGTACATTATCGCTCACCTTGGGGGGGCGCTTCCGTAGCGAAGCGCCATCCTGAAAGAAGATTCCGCGATCGGGCCGGCGATCACGAGGCGCAACGCAGGACCGCTGGCGCGTTTTCGGTGAAACCGCTGGAACCGACCGATTGACATGCCGCGTCGCGCGGCTGAGATTGCGTTCGTAGATAGCCGGGACGCCGCCAGGGGGAGGGCACATGTCGGGCACAACCGCGCCAATGGCATCGGGCGATCGCATCGCCGATATTCTCAAATGGTTATTGCTGCTCGTCGCCGTCGTGTGCTTCGGCCTGCTCGGCTGGGCGACGGTGTTGACCTACCGCAACGCGCCGCCCGTGCCGGCGAGCGTGAGCGACGCGGCAGGCCGTCCGATCATGTCGGATGCGGACATCGTGGCGGGGAAGGCCGGCTTCCAGAAGGCCGACCTCATGGACTACGGCAGCATCTACGGGATGGGGTCCTACTTCGGCGAGGACTACACGGCCTCGACTCTCGTGCGCCTTGGCGAAGAGACGCGCAACAACGTCGCCCTTGCGAGCTATGGACGGCCATTCGCGGCGCTTGCCCCGGAGCAACAGTACGTCGCCACCGAGGCAATGCGGGCGCAACTGCAGCATGTGGATCTCACGCAGGCGCACGTCGTCGCGCCACAGGCTCTCGCCGGCGCGATCAGAACACTGCAGAGCCAACTCGCCACTTCGTTCCACACGGTCAACCTCGCCAAGGGCTGGACCCCAGCGCGTAGCCTCACGCCAGAAGGCGCGGCGGCGACAGGCGATTTCGTGATATATTCGGCCTTGACCACGGTCGCGCGGCGGCCGGGCATGACTTCGTCATGGACGGAGAATTGGCCGTACGAGCCACTGGTCGGCAACGTTCCGACCACCAACACCTTCCGGTGGACCTGGATCAGCTTCTGCTTCACCTTCTTTTCGATCGGCGCGGTGCTCTTCATCTACCAGGCTTGGCTCAACCATCCCGACGACGCGCCACGGGAGCGCGGTTTGGCCGAGTTCCGGCCGCTTACTCCCAGCCAGAAGCGCATCGGCAAGTACTTCGTGGTGGTCGCGCTGGTGTTCCTGGCTTCGATGGGGGCGGGGGCCATCATGGCGCACTCATACTATGACCGGGTGACTTTCTACGGCATACAGCTCAACTACATTTTGCCATTCAATTTCCTGCGGTCGTTCCACACCCAGGCGCCCATCATCTGGATCGGCCTTGGCTGGATCGGCAGCGGCCTGTTCCTCGCGCCAGCCATCGCCGGTGGCCGCGAGGCCCGCGGCCAGGCGATCCTTGTGGACATCCTGTTCTGGGTGACGCTCACCGTCGTCGCCGGGGCCCTCGTCGGCAACTACCTGGGGGTTCTGGGCGTCATCGACAAAGGCTGGTTCTGGTTCGGCAACCAAGGCCTCTCATATAT
>JALYTR010000269.1 GCA_030854165.1 Pseudomonadota bacterium
GGGCGCGGGCGATCTCGCCCCAGGCGTCGCCGGTGCGCGCCGCCAGGGCCGGATCGGCGGCGACCTTGGCGCGCAACGCCGCGTCGGCCGCTCGCTTGGCGTCCAGGAACCCCGGCTCCGAGAGGGCCTGAAACTCGCCGAATAGGGCCTTGAAGCTGTTCTCGACCCCGAACAGCTCGCGGTCGGCAATGCGCGCCTGCTCGGGCCCCTGCACGCCGAATTCGATCAGCCGGCCGCGGAATTCCGATAGCTGCAGAAGGGCCTGGGGAAGGATGAAATCGCGCAGGGAATCGAGCTGGTCGACGGTGAGCAGGCGGCTGGTGCTGCCGGGATTGCCGGCCACGAAGACCGGCTCGCCGTCGGTGGGCGGGGCCGGGCTCCAGCGCAGATGGCCCGGCGTCGCGGCCGGCGCGCCGTTTTCGTAGAGGCGCAGGAAGGAGACATCGAGGTCGTAGCGCGGGAAGTTGAAATTATCCGGATCGCCGCCGAAGAAGGCGGTTTGCAGTTCCGGCGCGAAGACCAAGCGCACGTCGGTGTATTTATGGTAGGTGTAGAGCTTGTACTGGCCGCCCTGATAAAGGCTCACCACCTGGCAGGTCTGGACCGCCTCCTTGCCAGCGCAGGCGCCCTGTTCGATCCCGGCGATCGCCCCGTCGCGGGCCTTGACGAAGCCTTGCCCGGACTTGCCCGCCGTCGCCGCCCCGACGGTCGGCGTGACATCGGCGATGGCGATCAGCACATCGGCCTGCATGCCCGGGCACTGGCGCTCCTCGCGCCGGCTGGCCACTGAATAGCCGAGCTTGATGTAGTCGCGGTCGGGGGTGGAAAGATCCTGGGCGCATTCGGAGACGCAGTGATGATTGGTCAGCACCAGGCCTTGGCCGGAAACGATCGACGACGAGCAGCCGATGGAAAGCCGCGCCGTGGCGCCCCGTACATGATCGAGCCAGGCCTGGTCGATGGTGACGCCATATTTGGCCTTCACCGCCGCGCTGGGGAAGTTGTCATAGGTCCACATCCCCTCGTCGGCCCGCGCCACCCGGCCCAGCGCCGCCCAGCCGGCGATGGCGCACGGAAGGATCGACCTCGCCAAGAGCCGCGACAGGCGGCCGCGCCGCGAGAGGCTGGAGGTGGTCATTTGCGAATTCCCCAATCTGGAAGGCTTGGCTTTGGCGTTTTGTAGCGGCGGACGATTCCGCTCACAATAGGCGCCAATGCCACGCCGAACCTCCCGTGGCGCCTTGAAAGATCGCCGATGCACTTCGAGGCGCTGGCCGCGCACCGGTTGGACATTCTGCTGATCGCGATCGCGCTCGCCGCCGGCGCGGCGACCTTGGCGGGCGGCTGGCTGGCCTTGCGCCTGGCGGGCCGGATACACCTGATCCTGGGTTTCAGCGCCGGGGCGGTGATCGGCGTGGCCCTGTTCGATCTCCTGCCCGAGGCGCTGGCGCTGGGCCAGAAGAGCCACGGCTTGGCGACCCTCACGGCGCTGACGGCGGCGGGCTTCATGGCCTATCTCGCTGTCGATCGGGCTTTCCTGATCGCGACCACCGATCGCACCGGCCATCGCGGCCACCTGGGGGCCGGCGCCCTGACCGTTCACAGCCTGCTTGACGGCCTCGCCATCGGCCTGGGGTTTCAGGTCTCCGTCGCCGTCGGCGCGGTCCTCGCCATCGCGGTGCTCGCCCACGATTTTTCCGACGGGATCAACACGGTCAACCTCAGCCTGGCCGGCTCGCCTCGCCCGCGGACGGCCCGCCGCTGGCTGATCGCCGACGCCGCCGCGCCGATGGTGGGGATCGCCGCCAGCCGCGCGATCGTGGTTTCGCAAGCCGATCTGGCTCTGATCATCGCCGCCTTCGCCGGATTCTTCCTCTACATCGGGGCCAGCGAACTGCTCCCCGACAGCCATCACCGCTATCCGCGCGCCTGGACCACCGTGGCGACCCTCCTGGGCGCCGCCCTGATCTACGCCGTGGTCAGGCTGGCGGCGCTTTGAGCCCAGAGCCTGATGCGTTTGCGCGGAACAGTTGCAAACGCTGAATCAGGCTCTGAATTTTTTGAATCCAGAGCGAATTATCCCCGTTTAGATGGTTCCATCTAAACGGGGTTTGCTCTGGGCGGCGGTCCCATCAGGGCGGGCTGGAAGAGGAGGGCGGAGACGAGGGTCCAGATCAGGGAGATCATCAGCACCTTGCCCATGCTGGCGGTGCCCGGATGGCTGGAGGCCCACAGGCTTCCAAAGCCGGTCGCGGTGGCCAGGGCGCTGAAGAACACCGCCCGGGTCAGGCTCGATTGCAACAGGTGGGTTCCACCGCCCCGCCAGGCCATGACGAAATAGATGTGGAAAGCCACCCCGATGCCGAACAGGAGCGGCAGGGCGATGATGTTGGCGAAATTCAGCGGCTGGCCAATGACGACGCACGTCCCCAGGGTCAAAAGGCCAGTCAGCACGATCGGAGCCATGGTGATGGCCACGTCCCGCACCCGCCGCAGAACGGCGAAGAGCAGGAGGGTGATGGCGATGAAGGAGAGCAGGCCGGCCTCCGCGAATGCCCCCGCGACGGTCCGTCCGCCTTCCAGGGTGTCGATGGGCGCGCCGGTCGCGTCCGGCGCGAGCCGCTTCACCGCGTCGATGAACCGCGTCAGCACGGTGTTGTCGTTGGAATCGCCTTTTGGAATCACCGACACCCGCGCCCGTCCGTCGGGCGCGAGCCAGTCGCGCTTCAGGTCGGGGGGCAGAGAGTCCAGGGTGACCGGGGAGGCCTGGAGCGCCGCGCGGGTCTGCGCCAGGACGACGTTCAGCCCAGGCATCAGCACCTGGGCGGCGCGGGCGCGCATCGCCGGGGAGGCGGCGGCCAACCCATCGAGCGACCCGGCGAGGCGCCGCGCCGCCAGGGCGCTGGTCGTGACCGACGACGCGGTGGCGCCCCTAAGATCGGCGGCGGTCTGCTTCAGGGACGCCACGACCTCGGCGTCGCTTGGGGCCGGTTGGACCACGAGGGGATCGAGGGTGAGATCGAGCAGCATGGCCGCGTCGGCGATCGCGGCCAGCTTTGGCGGCTGGTCGGCGGGCACGAAGCTGGAGAGCGTGCGCGTTTCGGCCACCCGAGGGAGGCGCGCGATACGCGCCGCCAGGGCGTCAGCCGAGGCCAGCGACGGGCGGACGATCTCGATGGTGTTGGGCGACTGCTCGGGATCGCGCATCAGATCGAGGAGGGTGGAGACCGACGGCGAGTTCACGCTCTTCAAATGCAGGGGATTGAAATCGAACCGCAGCCACGGCAGCAGGGCGGCGCAGAAGATGGCGGCGAGGGCGCCGGTCGCCACCACGGCGCGGCGGTGGCCGAGGATGAAACCGTCCAGCCGCTCCAGACGCTTGAGCTTCGCCGATCGGCGCGGCGCGGCGGGGCGCAGGAGGGCGATGAAGGCCGGCAGGACGGTGAGGTTGAGGGCCAGGGCGATGAACATGCCCAGCCCGGCGATCATGCCCAATTGCGAGACCCCGACGTAGGCGGTGGGCGCGAAGGCGAGGAATCCGGCCGCGATCGCCGTCGCCGCCAGGGCGAGGGAGCGGCCCATCCCGGCCCCCGACGCCGCCAGGGCCTCGCCGATCGGCATCCCAGCGGCCTGTTCGGCGCGGAAGCGGACGGTGAACTGAATGCCGAAATCGATCCCCAGACCCACGAAGAGCGGGATGAAGGCGACCGAGATGACGTTGAATCGGTGAAAGACGATCAGGCCCAGGGCGCTCGCCGCCGCCAGGCCGATCGCGGTGGTCGCAAGGATGGCGCCGATCAGGCGTTTTGAGCGGACCGCCAGGCGCAGCATGATCACGATGGCGGTGAGGGCGAGGACGGCGATGAGCGGCGCGCGGTCGGCGAGGGTGGCGAATTCCTCGTCCTGCAGGACCGGCGCGCCGGTCAGCCGCGCGCGCACGCCGTGAGCGCCGTCCAGGCC
>JALYTR010000270.1 GCA_030854165.1 Pseudomonadota bacterium
CGCGGCGGGCGAGCCGACGCGGCTGCGCATTCTGGCCCTGCTGGCGCGCGAGGAACTGGCGGTGCTGGAGCTGGCGCGCATCCTGGGCCAGAGCCAGCCCCGGGTGTCGCGGCACCTGCGGCTGCTCGCCGAAGCGGGCCTGGTGGAGCGGTTTCCGGATGGCGCCTGGGTCTTCTACCGGCCGGCCGGCGCGGGGGCGGCGCGGGCGCTGATCGAGAATGCCCTGGCGGCGATCTCACCGGCCGATCCGACCCTGGGACGCGACGCCGAGCGTCTGGGGGGGGTGAGCGCCGAGCGGGCCAGCCAGGCGGCGGCCTATTTCGCCGACAACGCCGAGCGCTGGGACGAAATCCGCTCGCTCTATATATCGGAGACCGCGGTGGAGGCGGCGATTGTCGAAGCCGCGGGCGAGGGGCCGTTCGAGCGCCTGGTCGATCTGGGCTCGGGCACGGGACGCATGCTGACCCTGCTGGGCGGCCGGGCGAAGAGCGCGGTGGGCCTGGATCTGTCGCGCCAGATGCTCAACATCGCCCGCGGCCGGGTGGCGAGCGCCGGCCTGCCCACCTGCGAGTTGCGCCACGGCGACATCCTGGGCACCGGGCTTGGCGGCGGCGAGGCCGATCTGGTGGTTGTCCATCAGGTGCTGCACTATCTGGGCGAGCCGGCGGCGGCGGTGGCAGAGGCGGCGCGGCTGACCGGGCCGGGCGGGCGGCTGCTGATCGTCGATTTCGCGCCCCATGACCTTGAGTTCCTGCGCGCCGAACACCGGCACCGGCGCCTGGGCTTTTCCGACGAGGAGATCGAACGCTGGCTCCTCGCCGGCGGACTGACCGGTGTCGCCGCCCGGACCCTCCCGCCTGCTTCGCCTGCCGGCCTGACGGTGAAGATCTGGAGCGCCGGGCGCCGAAACGAACGGCTGGGCGAACGCGTCAGGCGGATCGCATGAACGCGCCCATCCCCTTGCCCGCCAGCGCCCCCCCCGCCAGCGCGTTAGGCCCGGTGGCCCGCGCCGGCGGCAGGCGCACGCGACGGCTGAAGGTCTCCTTCGAGTTCTCGCCGCCCAAGACTCCGGAGGCCGAGGAGAGCCTGTGGCAGGCCATCCGCCGGCTCGAGCCCTTGGGGCCCGAGTTCGTCTCGGTGACCTACGGGGCGGGCGGATCGACCCGCGAGCGCACCCACCGCACCGTCCTGCGCATGCTGAACGAGACGACCCTCAAACCCGCCGCCCATCTCACCTGCGTTGACGCCAGCCGCGCCGAGGTGGACGGCGTGATCGACGACTATTGGCGGGCCGGCATCCGCCACATCGTCGCCCTGCGCGGCGACCCGCCCGGCCAGATCGGCGGGGCCTATGCGCCGCGCCCCGACGGCTACGCCAACGCCACCGAGCTTGGCGCCGCCATCGCCGCCATCGCCCCCTTCGAGGTCTCGGTGGGTCTTTATCCGCAGGTCCATCCCGAAAGCCCGTCGGCCGCCCATGACGTCGATGTGCTCAAGGCCAAGATCGACGCCGGCGCCACGCGGGCGATCACCCAGTTCTTCTTCGACGTCGATGGCTTCCTGCGTTTCATCGAGAAGGTCCGCGCGGCCGGCGTCACCATCCCCATTTCGGCGGGGATCATGCCGGTGACCAATTTCAAGGGTCTCAAGAAGATGGCCGCGCCGTGCCGCATCGCCCTGCCCGACTGGCTGGGCAACCTCTTCGAGGGTCTGGACAGGGACCCGGAGACGCGGCGGCTGATCGCCGGTTCGGTGGCGGCCGAAATGTGCGCCCGCCTGGAGGAGGAAGGCTTCGACGACTTCCACTTCTACACCCTGAACCGCGCCGACCTGGTCTATGCGATCTGCCGGGTGCTGGGCGTGCGCGAGGAGACGCCCGAGGAGACACGATGACAGACACCCGTTCCCGCCGCGCCGCCGCCGAGGCGCTGAAAGCCGCCGCCCGCGACCGCATCCTGGTGCTGGACGGCTCCTGGGGCGTGATGCTGCAGCGCGAGAAGCTCGGCGAGGCGGAGTTTCGCGGGGAGCAATTCGCCGATCATCCCCGGCCGCTGAAGGGCGACAACGACCTCCTGTGCCTCACCTGCCCCGACCTGATCGGGCGGCTGCACGACGCCTATTTCGAAGCCGGGGCGGACATCGCCGAGACCAACACCTTCAACGCCACCTCGATCAGCCAGTCCGACTATGGGCTGGAGGCCTGCGCGGCCGAGATCAACCTCGCCGCCGCCAGGCTGGCCCGTGAATCCGCCGACCGCTGGAGCGAGCGGACGCCGGACAAACCCCGCTTCGTCGGCGGGGCGATCGGGCCCTTGAGCCGCACCCTTTCCATGTCCGCCGACGTCAACGATCCCGGCGCCCGGTCGGTGACCTTCGACGAGGTTCACGGCGCCTATCTGGAACAGGCCCGCGCCCTCCACCAGGGCGGGGTGGACTTCTTCATCGTCGAGACCATCTTCGACACCCTCAACGCCAAGGCGGCGATCAAGGCCGTTCTCGATCTTGAGGATGAAGGTCTTGAGCCGCTGCCGATGTGGATATCGGGCACCATCACCGATCGTTCAGGACGGACCCTGTCGGGCCAGACGGTGGAGGCGTTCTGGAATTCGATCCGCCACGCCCGGCCCTTCGTGGTGGGGTTCAACTGCGCCCTGGGGGCCGATCTGATGCGCCCGCACGTGGCCGAGCTTTCCCGCCTCGCCGACACTTTGGTGGCCGCCTATCCTAACGCGGGCCTGCCCAACGCCTTTGGCGAATACGACGAGGAGCCGCATGAGACCGCCCGCCATCTGGACGAGTGGGCGGCGAGCGGCCTGGTCAATATCCTCGGCGGCTGCTGCGGCACGACGCCCGAGCACATCCGCCAGATCGCCGAAGCGATCGCCGGCCATGCGCCGCGCCCTATCCCCGAACGTCCGCCGGCCATGCGTCTGGCCGGTCTCGAGGCATTTGAACTGGCGTGATGAACAGGCGCTCGACCGGTGTTTCCCGCGCGAATTCCGCGCGCGGCCCCGGCCCCCTCCACCGCTTCGCGGTCCCCCTCCCCCAGGGGGGGAGGAGAGGCTTTGTCGAGGCCGCCACCTATCCTCTCTTCCCCCTCCGGGGGAAGTACCGGCGAAGCCGGGGATGGGGGTTCTCCCCCAGACCCCAACCATGAGACCCCTCTTCGTCAATATCGGCGAGCGGACCAATGTCACCGGCTCGGCGCGGTTTCGCAGGCTGGTGAGCGACGGCGACTATCCGGCCGCCCTGGCGGTGGCCCGCGACCAGATTGCCGCCGGCGCCCAGGTGCTGGATGTCAACATGGACGAGGGACTGCTCGACAGCGTCCACGCCATGACCACCTTCTTGAACCTCATCGCCGCCGAGCCAGATATCGCCCGCGTGCCGGTGATGATCGATTCCTCCAAGTGGGAGGTGATCGAGGCGGGTCTCAAGTGCGTCCAGGGCAAGGCGATCGTCAATTCGATCAGCCTTAAGGAGGGGGAAGAGAAGTTCCTGGACCAAGCCACCAAATGCCTGCGCTATGGCGCGGCTGTGGTGGTCATGGCCTTCGACGAGCAGGGCCAGGCCGACACACGGGCGCGCAAAGTGGCGATCTGCGAGCGGGCCTACGCGCTCCTGACCGAAAAGATCGGCTTTCCGCCCGAGGACATCATCTTCGATCCCAACATCTTCGCCATCGCCACGGGAATCGAGGAGCACGACAACTACGGCGTCGACTTCATCGAGGCGACCCGCTCGATCAAGCAGCTTCTGCCCTACGCCCGGATATCGGGGGGCGTCTCAAACGTCTCGTTCAGCTTCCGCGGCAACGAGCCGGTGCGCCGGGCCATGCACTGCGTGTTTCTCTACCACGCCATCGCGGCGGGGATGGACATGGGCATCGTCAACGCCGGCGACCTGCCGGTCTATGACGAGATCGCCCCGGAACTGCGCG
>JALYTR010000271.1 GCA_030854165.1 Pseudomonadota bacterium
GGCGTGAAGGCCGCGGCGATCGACCCGATCGCGCCCCGCGCCGGGACCGCCGCGACGCGCCGGCGGCGGCTTAGGGGATTTCATAATCCATGCTTTCTCCGAAAAAGACCAAATACCGCAAGCAGTTCAAGGGCAAGATCCACGGCCTGGCGAAGGGTGGGTTCGCGCTCAATTTCGGCTCGCACGGACTCAAATCGATCCAGCCCGAACGGATCACGGCGCGCCAGATCGAGGCCGCCCGCCGGGCCATAACCCGCCAGATGAAACGCCAGGGCCGGGTGTGGATCCGCATTTTTCCCGACGTGCCGGTGAGCGACAAGCCCGCCGAGGTGCGCATGGGCAAGGGCAAGGGCGCGGTGGAATACTGGGCGGCGCGGGTGGCGCCGGGCCGGATCATGTTCGAGGTCGATGGCGTCACCGACGCGGTCGCCCGCGAGGCGCTGCGCCTGGGCGCCGCCAAGCTGCCGGTGAAGACCCGCATCGTCACTCGTCTCGCCGTCGCAGCGGAGGCCGCCCCATGAAGATCGACGATGTACGGCGCCTGACCGCCGATCAACTTACCGACCAGCTGCTGTCGCTCAAGAAGGAGCAGTTCAACCTGCGCTTCCAGGCCGCCACCAGCCAGCTCGAAAAGACCCACCGCGTGGAAGTGGTGCGCCGCGATATCGCGCGCATCAAGACCGTCCTGCGCGCCAAGGCCCCAGCGGCCTAAGACAAAGAAGCCACGCCAATGCCAAAGCGAATTCTCGAGGGTCTTGTCGTCTCCGACAAGGGTGACAAGACGGTGATCGTCCGGGTCGAGCGCACCTTCCTGCACCCTCTGCTCAAGAAGACCGTGCGCCGCTCGAAGCGCTACCACGCCCATGACGAGGCGAACGCCTTCAAGGCCGGGGAACAGGCCCGCATCGTCGAGTGCGCGCCGAAATCGAAGCTGAAGACGTGGGAGGTGCTGCCCAAATCCGACGCTCCGGCCGCCGCCCGGGCCGGGAAGGCCTGAAGCCATGATCCAGATGCAAACCAATCTCGAGGTCGCGGACAACTCCGGCGCGCGCCGGGTGATGTGCATCAAGGTGCTGGGCGGCGCCAAGCGTCGCTACGCCGCAGTGGGCGATAAGATCGTGGTTTCCGTCAAGGAGGCCATCCCGCGCGGCCGGGTCAAGAAGGGCGACGTCCTCCAGGCCATCGTGGTGCGAACCTCCTCGGCGATCAAGCGCAAGGATGGTTCGGTGATCCGCTTCGACAGGAACGCCGCGGTGATCGTCAACAAGCAATCCGAGCCGATCGGCACCCGCATCTTCGGCCCGGTTCCGCGCGAGCTACGCGCCAAGAACCACATGAAGATCATTTCCCTCGCTCCGGAGGTGTTGTGATGGCCGCCAAGATCAAGAAGGGCGACAAGGTCGTGCTGCTTATCGGCAAGGACAAGGGCCGCGCCGGCCAGGTGACCAAGGTGCTGCCCAAGGAGGGACGGGTCTTCGTCGCTGGCCTCAATCTGGTCCAGCGCCACACCCGCCCAACCCAGGCCGACCCTCAGGGCGGCATCAAGACCAAGGAGGCGAGCGTCCATCTGTCCAACGTCGCCATCGCCGATTCTCACGGCAAACCGACCCGCGTCGGCTTTCGTTTCGACGGCGAGACCAAGGTGCGTTTCGCCAAGACCACCGGTGAGGTGATCAATGGCTGAGACCGCTTACGAACCGCGGATGAAATCCGAATACCGCCAGCGCATTCGCAAGGTGCTGAAGGACCAGTTCAGCTATACCAATGAAATGCAGATCCCCAAGCTCGACAAGATCGTCGTCAACATGGGGATCGGCGAGGCGGTGGCCGATTCCAAGAAGACCGCTTCGGCTATGAAGGATCTGGCCGCCATCACCGGGCAGAAGCCCCTGCCCACCAAGGCGCGCACCTCCATCGCCGGCTTCAAGCTGCGCGAAGGCATGGTCATCGGCGCTAAGGTCACCCTGCGCAAGGATCGGATGTACGAATTCCTCGACCGGCTGATCACCATCGCCCTGCCTCGGGTGAAGGATTTTCGCGGGCTGAAGCCCACAAGTTTCGATGGTCGGGGCAACTACGCCCTGGGGCTCAAGGAGCATCTGGTTTTCCCCGAGATCAACTACGACGAAATCGATCAGGTCTGGGGCATGGACATCATCGTCTGTACGACCGCGAAGACCGACGACGAAGCCCGCGCGCTCCTCAAAGAATTCCAATTCCCGTTCACCACTCAATAGACGGGACAGAAAGATTTAACTCATGGCCAAGAAAAGCGCCGTCAATCGAAATGAAATGGTCCGCGGGCTCGTGGCGCGGTTCGCCGCCAAGCGAAAGGCCCTGAAGGACACTGCCGAGAACGAGGCCCTGTCCCTGGAAGAGCGCTTCGAGGCGCGGCTCAAGCTCGCCGCCCTGCCGCGCAATTCCGCGCCCAGCCGCATCCGCAACCGTTGCGCGGTGACCGGCCGTCCGCGCGCCTTCTATCGAAAGTTGAAGATGAGCCGTATCGCCCTGCGCGACCTGGGATCCTCCGGCCAAATTCCCGGCCTTGTGAAGTCGAGCTGGTGAGGAGGGTCTAGAGCATGGTCAACGATCCCATCGGCGACATGATCGCCCGCATCAAGAACGCCGCCATGCGCAAGCGGTCGAAGGTGCTGACTCCCGCCTCGCGGATGCGCGAGCGGGTTCTGGGGGTGCTCGAATCGGAGGGCTACATCCGCGGATTCGTGCTGGTCCAGCACCCCGGCGCCTTTCCGGAATTCGAGATTGAGTTGAAGTATTTCGACGGCGAACCGGTGATCGCCGAGATCGCCCGCGTATCCAAGCCTGGGCGCCGGGTCTATTCGTCAATCGGCGATCTGAAGCCGGTGAAGAACGGCCTGGGCATCTCGATCCTCTCCACCCCCAAGGGTGTCATGTCCGACACCGCCGCGCGCGACGCCAACGTCGGCGGCGAAGTCCTCTGCCAGGTGTATTGAGATGTCCCGGATCGGCAAGCAGGCGATTTCCATTCCAGCCGGCGTGACCGTCGGTCTCGACGGCCAGCGCGTCACGGTAAAGGGGCCCAAGGGCGAGCTTTCGTGGACCGTCAGCGACCAGATCGTGGTGGCGCACGTAGACGGGGCGCTCTCCTTCACGCCGCGTGACGAGTCCACCCGCGCCCGGGCCATGTGGGGGCTTTCGCGCACCCTGGTGAACAACATGGTGGTCGGCGTCACCGCCGGCTACGAGCAGACCCTCGAACTGGTGGGTGTCGGCTATCGCGCCGCCCTGAAGGGCCAGTCCCTGGCCATGCAGCTCGGCTTTTCGCATGAAGTGAATATCGCGCCGCCGGCCGGCATCGCCTTCGCCGTGCCAAGGCCCGTCGAGGTGAGGATCGCCGGCATCGACAAGCAGTTGGTTGGCGAAACGGCCGCTCGCATCCGCAAGATCCGCCCTCCTGAACCCTACAAGGGCAAGGGCGTCCGCTACGCCGGCGAAAAGGTCCGCCGCAAGGAAGGCAAGAAGAAGTAGGCCATGGCGCTTTCATCCCGCGATACAGCCAAACACCGGGCCCGGCGCGTACGCCGGCGCCTCAAGAGCGTGGCCGGCGGCAGGCCGCGCCTGTCGGTGTTCCGCTCGTCCAAGAACATCTACGCCCAGATTATCGACGATCGGGCCGGCGTTACCATAGCCGCCGCCTCCTCCCTGGAAACGGCCAAGGACGCCAAGGGCGCGGACAAGGCGGCCGCGGCCGAGGTCGGCGCCTTGGTCGCGAAGCGGGCCATCGACAAGGGGCTCAAGGATGTAGTGTTCGATCGCGGCGGGTACATCTATCACGGCCGAATCAAGGCGCTCGCCGACGCGGCTCGTGAAGCCGGCCTGAATTTCTAAGGGAAGAGAGACAAACAGCATGGCCCGTGGCGAACAACAGCGCGGCGGCGGCGACCGG
>JALYTR010000272.1 GCA_030854165.1 Pseudomonadota bacterium
CTTCTGGGCCGCCTGACCCTCAAGGAGAAGGTCGCCCTGATGGCCGGGGCGGCGGCGTTCACTCTCAATGGGGTGGAGCGGCTGGGGGTTCCGGCGATCCGGGTCACCGACGGGCCCACCGGCGTGCGCTCCACCGAGGGCGAGGCGGCCACGGTCTTTCCGGTCGGCGTCGCCCTGGCCGCCACCTGGAATCAGGGCCTGGTCGGCGAGGTGGCCGGGGCCATCGCCCGCGAAGCCCTGGCGCTGGGAAACCAGGTGGTGCTGGCGCCGACCGTCAACATCGTCCGCACACCCTTGTGGGGCCGCGCATTCGAGACCTATGGCGAGGATCCGTTCCTGGCCGGAACCCTAGGGAGCGCCTTCATCGCCGGCCTGCAGGCCGAAGGCGTCGGCGCCTCGCTCAAGCACTATGCGGTGAACAACCAGGAGGAAGGCCGCATGACGGTGAGCGCGGTGGTCGATGAACGCACCCTGCGCGAGATCTACCTGGCCGGCTTCGAGATGGTCGTGAAGGCGGCCAACCCATGGACGGTGATGGCGTCCTACAACCGGGTGAACGGAACCTACGCCAGCGAACACGCGGAGTTGCTCACCGAAATCCTCAAGACCGAGTGGGGCTGGGACGGCGTGGTGGTCTCCGACTGGGGCGCCGTCCATTCCACCGCGGCGGCTGCCGCCGCCGGCCTGGACCTGGAAATGCCCGGGCCGCCGCGCTGGTTCGGTGAGGCGCTGCTGGCCGCCGTCCGGACCGGCGCGGTCGGTGAGGCTCGCATCGACGACGCCGCCCGCCGGATGGTCCGCCTCATCCTGCGCACCGGCGTTCTGGACGGCAAGCCGCCACCCGCCGGCGAACTGCGCTCGGCGCGCCATCGCGACATCGCCGCCCGCGCCGCCGAGGAGTCGGTGGTCCTTCTGAAGAACGATGGCGATCTCCTGCCCTTCGACATGGGCGCGATCCGCACTCTGGCGGTGGTCGGACCCAACGCGGCCGCCCGCCGCATCCAGGGCGGCGGCTCCTCCCAGGTCCGCGCTGGCCGGCACGTCTCCATCCTTAGAGCGCTGGAGGATCTCCTGGCCGGTCGATGCGAGGTCCTCTCCGCCGACGGCGGCGACAACGAGCCGGTCCCGCCGGCCGCGCGACCCGACCTTTTCAGTCCCGACGAGGGGCGCGGCCAGTCGGGTCTGCTCTGCGAATATTTCGCCGAGCGCGGTTTCGACGCCGCCCCGTTCAAAAGCGACGCGGAGCGCCAGATCGGCAAACTGGTCTCGGCGGGCGTCGCCGGCGGGGGGATCGGAGCCCTGCGCTGGAGCGGCTGGTTCTGGCCCTAACGAGACGGGCGCCACGAGATCGCGGTGCGCGCGCCGGGCGCCGCGCGGGTGATCCTGAACGGCGCGGTGCTGATCGACGCGGCGACGCCGGGCGCGGCGGACCGCATGGACATGGGCGGCCAGGCCGCCCTCCGGCGGATCGCGCCGGTGACTCTCGTGGCCGGCAAGGGCTACCGGGTCGTCATCGAATATATCCGGCCGGCTGGTCCTTCTGCCTTGAGCTGGGAATACATCGGCGTCGGCCTTCGCCAGCCGAGGGGAGGGGTCGAGGAAGCCGCCGCGCTGGCCGCCGCGTGCGACGCCGCCGTCGTGGTGATCGGGGCCGCCTCGGTGAGCGAGGGCGAGGGCTATGACCGCGAGAACCTCGATCTGCCGGGCGACCAGAACGCCCTCGTCGAGGCGGTCCTCGCCGCCAATCCCAGCACCGTGGTGGTGCTGGTCGGCGGCGCCCCCTACGCCCTGCCGTGGATCGATCACGCCCCGGCGGTGCTGGCGGCCTGGCTGGGCGGAGAGGAGGGGCCGGGCGCCGTCGCCCGCATCCTGTTCGGCCAGGCCGAACCCTCCGGGCGCCTGCCGGTGAGCTTCCCCCGCCGCCTCGAAGACACCCCCGCCCATCCCTTCTATCCGGGCGGCGAGGAAGCCCTCTATGGCGAGGCCCTGTTCGTCGGCTATCGTCATTTCGACCGCGGACCCGAGCCGCCGCTCTTCCCGTTCGGCTTCGGCCTGACCTACACCCGGTTCGCCTACGGCGATCTGCGGGCGCCGGAGGAAGCGCGCGCCGGCGACCCGGTCGAGGTCAGCTTCTCTATCTCCAACACCGGCCGGCGGCCCGTCAAGGAAACCGCCCAGATCTACGTCCGCCCCCGCGGACCCTCCGCCCCGCGGCCGGTCAAGGAACTGAAGGGCTTCGCCAAGGTCTCCCTGGCGCCGGGCGAGACCACGCGGATTCCTCTGATCCTGAACGCCCGCGCCTTCTCCTTCTGGGACCCCGCCCGTCACGCCTGGATCGCCGAGCCCGGCGCCTACGACCTCCTCATCGGCCCCTCCGCCGCCGACATCGAAGTTCAGGCGACGGTGCGGCTGGCGGAGTAGGCGATCGCCGCCTCCACCTCTCCCAGCCGATCCTTGCCGAAGAACATCTGATCGCCGACGAAGAAGGTCGGGAGACCGAACACGCCGCGCTTCACCGCCGCCGTGGTGTTGGCAATGAGGCGCTCCTTCACCGACGAGTCCTGGGTGAGGGCGAGGAGGCGCGGCGCTGGAAGGCCGGTGGCTTCGAGAACCTCGGCGACCACGGCCGGATCGTCCATCTTGCGCCTATCCTCCCACATGGCGGTGAACACCGCTTCGACGTAAGGGGCGAACAGGTCCAGCGTCCGCGCCGCCACCGCGCAACGCATGATGGCCAGAGTGTTGACCGGGAAGTGCGGGTTGGGGGCGAAGCGGGCGAGGCCGTGGCGGGCGACGAAGCGGCGCATTTCCACCGCTTCGTAGGCGAGCTTGGCCGGAACGCCGGCATAGGCCTCCATGGGCGAGCGGTTGCCGGTGGCCTTGAACACGCCGCCCAGCAGGACCGGCACATATCTGAATTCCGCTCCCGTCCGCGCCTCGATTTCCGGGATCACCTTGTGGGCGAGGTAGGCGTTGGGGCTGCCGAAATCGAACAGGAATTCCACGCCCCGGGCCGCCATCACCACTGCTCCGCGAACGGCCGAAGATCGAGCTCGAAGGTCCAGGCGTCGCGCGTCTGCTGGTGCAGGCCCCAGTAGGCCTCGGCGATCGAGGCGGGATTCATCAGGATGTCGGGCGCGAGGCTCGCCAGGGCGGCCTGGCCCTCCTTCCCCCCGCCCTTGGCCGCCGCGATCCGCTCGCGGACGAAGGCGGTGTCGACGCCGGCGTCGATGATCAGGTGGGCGATGTGGATGTTCCGAGGTCCCAGTTCCCTGGCCATGGACTGGGCGACCGCCCGCAGCCCCGCCTTGGCGCTGGCGAAGGCGGCGTAGCCCTCGCCGCCGCGCATCGACGCCGTCGCCCCGGTGAAGAAGATTGAGCCCGCCCCCCGTGCCAGCATCCGGCGCGCCGCCTCGCGGCCGGCCAGGAAGCCAGCCTCGCAGGCCATTTCCCACACCTTGCGGAACACCCGCTCGGTGGTCTCCAGAATGGGCAAGTTCACATTCGCGCCGACGTTGAAGACGGCGATTTCGAGGGGCTGATCGGCGTCCGCCTCGGCCATGAAGGCGGCGGCCTGGGATTCATCGCGCGCATCGAGCGAGCGGCCCTCGAAGGCGCCCCCCGCCGCTTCGATCGAGGCCTTCAGATCGGCGAGTTTCTCGCCCTGGCGGCGTCCGCCGAAGACGCGATAGCCTTCGGCGGCGAACCGCCGGGCGATGGCCGCGCCGATGAAATCGCCGGCCCCCACCACCGCGACCGAGGCCTGGCGCCGGGACATGGCTAAGACCAACCGCCGCTGAAAGTGACTCGGGGGGATTCCCATTTTTGGCGAACAGTGATTCACCCTGCTGATTGCAGGGGAGAGAACCGATGCCCGCTCTTGGATTGCGTGGCGACTATGACGCGTCGGCG
>JALYTR010000273.1:0-825 GCA_030854165.1 Pseudomonadota bacterium
CTATTTCACTGTCTCAAAAATGGGGGTCATTCCAATCGCACGAGTTCGTGGGGTTCGTGAAGTTCGTGGTTTAGTCTTTTGGCCAAGGCCGTTTGGCCAAAAACGGGTTCACCCGATCAACCTGTAATATCGCTTGCCCCCTTCCCGTCTGAACCGCGATCACTCATATGCTTGTTTGAATGTCCGCCCGTCGTGAACCTCCAGGAGACAGACCCATGCGCGACCACATGAAATTCTACATCGACGGCCAGTGGGTCGATCCGGCGACGCCCAAGAGCCTGGAGGTCATCAACCCCGCCACCGAAGCGGTGTGCGGCCATATTTCGGCCGGCTCGGCGGCGGATGTGGACAAGGCCGTGGCGGCCGCCCGCAAGGCGTTCGAGACCTGGTCCAAGAGCAGCCGCGAGGATCGCCTGGACCTGCTTCAGCGCATCCTGGCCGAATATCAAAAGCGGTTCGGCGACGTGGCCAGCGCGATCACCGAGGAGATGGGCGCTCCGGCCAGCCTCGCCCAACGCGCCCAGGCGCCGATCGGCATGGCCCATCTGGCCACCGGCATTGAGGTGCTGAAGACCTTCCAATTCGAGGAAGACCGCGGCCCGACGCGGATCGTCAAGGAGCCGATCGGGGTGTGCGGCATGATCACGCCGTGGAACTGGCCGATCAACCAGATCGCCTGCAAGGTGGTGCCGGCGCTGGCCACCGGCTGCACCATGGTCCTCAAACCCTCGGAAGAAGCGCCGTTCTCCGCCATCGTCTGGGCCGAGATCCTGCACGCCGCCGGGGTGCCGGCGGGTGTGTTCAACCTCATCAACGGCACGGGCG
>JALYTR010000273.1:835-3910 GCA_030854165.1 Pseudomonadota bacterium
CCATCCGGGCATCGACATGATCTCCTTCACCGGCTCGACCCGGGCGGGAATCGAGGTCGCCAAGGCCGCCGCGCCCACCGTCAAGCGGGTGGCCCAGGAACTGGGGGGCAAGAGCCCCAACATCATTCTGGAAGACGCCGAGATGCAGGCCGCGGTGGCCGGGGGGGTCAAGCACGTGATGCAGAACTCCGGCCAGTCGTGCAACGCGCCGACCCGAATGCTGGTGCCGGCGGCCAAGATGGACGAGGCCATCGGCATCGCCCGCCAGGCGGCCGAATCGACCACCGTGGGCGATCCCAACGGCAACGCCCAGATGGGTCCGGTGGTGAACCGGACGCAATGGGAGAAGATCCAGCGCCTGATCAAGGCCGGCATCGACGAAGGGGCGACCCTGGTCACCGGCGGCGCCGGCAGGCCCGACGGCCTGGATAAGGGCTTCTACGTAAAGCCCACCGTGTTCGCCAACGTCACCAATGAGATGACCGTCGCCAAGGAGGAGATCTTCGGCCCGGTGGTCTCGATCCTCGGCTATGACACCGTCGATGAGGCGGTGAAGGTCGGCAACGACACCGAGTACGGCTTGGCGGCCTACATCTCGGGGACCGACATGGCTAAGGTGCGCGACGTGGCCTCGCAGCTTCGTGCTGGCCAGGTGTCGATCAACGGCGGCGGCGGCGACATGACTGCGCCGTTCGGCGGCTACAAGATGAGCGGCAATGGCCGCGAATGGGGCGATTTCGGTTTTACCGAATATCTCGAGGTGAAAGCGGTCCTCGGCTACACCCCCAAGCAGGCGGCGGAATAGGCGACGAAAACATCCTCCCCGGCGGCCGAGGATCGATCATTCAATCCGAGTCTCCGAGCCGGTCAATTCCAAGGTTATGAAGACGCTGTTGGGGTCCCGCCCATAGTCGGCGAATGGCTCGCATGCCTTGAATCCGTATTGCCGATAGAGCGCGCGGGCGGGCTGGAAATAGGCCATCGGGCCGGTTTCCAGGCTGAGGCGACGATAGCCGCGCGCCTGGGCGACCGCAACGATGTGGCGCAGCAGGGCGCCGCCGGCGCCCCGGCCGCGCAGGGCTTGCGCGACGTGCATCGATTTCACTTCGCCATGATCGGCCGTCAGGCGCCTGAGCGCGCCGACCGCGAACAGCACGTCGCCTTCCCAGCCGGCCCAGAAGCTGATGTCGGCCCCCTGGAGGCCAGTCAGGTCGAGAGCGTGGGCGCTGCACCGAGGAGACTCGGCGCGCGCCCTTTCCAGGTGGACGCGCAGCAGTTCGATGACGCGCGGATCGCCGAGGTCGCCGGGGACGATTTTCGTGGAAGCGGTCCTTGGTTAGACCAACATCGTCCGTGGTTTGACCAATACCGGTTCACGGACAGACCATGACTCGCCGGCAAGGATCGCCCCACCCGCCGAACCGCCGAGCCCCGCCAGCGCCGCAACGAACCTGTGGCTCGCCGCCATGCTCGCGGCCTTCCACGGATCGACGACAATCGTACCCCCGTGGCCGTCGCTTGAGGCGATGAAGGTCGAGGCGAGGTAGTCGCCACAAAGGGTGATGTGGACGGTGTGATCTCCGTCGGTGACGGTGAGGACGCCGCCGCTGGCCGTGCCGCTGAACGTGGCCTCGGTGGAACTCACGAAGCCGATGTCGCGCAAATCGAGCGATGTACCGCCGGTCTTGGAGAAACGCGAGATCGTTCCGTTATATCCCTGTGACTGGGCCAGTTCGAGGACACCGGTTGTTCCCTGGAACACCACGTTCTGGGAAAAGCTGGAGGTGAAGTCGACCGTGCCGCTGTAGACCATTGCTGAGCCGGCTCCGCTCACGACGCCATTGACGGTCAATACTCCGCCCGCAGATTCCAGTATCCCGCTGTTGGCGACCGCGCTCTCAACATCGGTGCCGCCGGCGCCCCTTGCCAGGATGATGCCGGCGTTGACGATGGTGTTGGAGCCGGTGTCGATAGTCAGGGAAGCGCTCTGCGATCCGACGATCACGCCCTTGGCATCATTGATGAGTGTCAATGAGCCATCGCCGATGTCGCCGGCGCCGCTAATGTTGTTGTCTACGTTGGTCAGGACCGCCAGCGACGACAGGCCCGTGAGTTCACTCGATGGAGACAAAAGGTAGATGCGGCCTCCTCCGCTGAGAGTCACGCCCTTCGGAAGAACGCGGAATTGAGTCGGGTTATTGGCACCATAGACCACAAATTTGCCTGAGTTGATGATGAAACCTTCCAGGCTGAGTGTCTGTCCATCGTCAATATCGACCCTGCCTGTGTTGGTGACAGCAAACGACGTCCCGTCCAGCTGCGCAAGGCCCAGGTTGCTGGTGGAGATGATGCCGGTGCCGGATGTACTCAGTGATCCGCCGATTATGTCGGCTTGCTGAAGCGTGACGATCGAGCCGGCGCCGGCGAAAATCGCGCCGCCGGCGGAATCGTCCACAACGGCGTTCTCGATGGTCAGGCCGGCGACGCCGGTCGCCTCAATGAGCCCCGCGTTCGTGACGGCGGCGGCGCCGGTGTCCAATGTGAGCGGTATGGTGGACGCGCTGGCGTCGATCACGCCGTTGGACCCGTTCACCAGATAAAGTAACCACCCTGACTGGGAATGGTCGACGGCACCCAGATCGCCGCTCCCGAGAATCGTATTGTCCGTGTTCGTCAGGACGGGGGAGCCGGAGGCCGCCTCGACAAACCCGTCGGCCATCGAAACGACACCACCTCCGTATAGAGAGGTGTTTGTCGATATCAGCAACTCGGCGCCGTCGTTGAACAGAATCGATCCTGGATCGTTAACCGTCCCACCAATTTCCAGCAAACCGCCTGAATCCAGGACGATCGACCCTCGATTGGCACCGCCCGAGGCGAGCGGTCCAGTGCCTGCCAGAACGTCGAACCCCTGTTTGGCGGCGATCTCAAGCGTGGCGTTGGCGGCGGTTTGCAGCGTCTCGACAGGACTTAGAGTCCGTTTGGAAAATCACGGATGAGCGTTTCTGCGTAGCAGATTGCCGCCCATGGCGACGAGGATCATCGCCTCGGAGACATCGATGCGCTCTTCGTAGT
>JALYTR010000274.1 GCA_030854165.1 Pseudomonadota bacterium
AAAAAGAGAGCGGGCGGGACGCCCGCGCTCCGGCGTGACGTGCTTTCGAAACCCGCGACCACGACCCATTGTAATACCATCGGCGATGTTATAAGCGGTTTCCGTGAGGCTGGTCTTGGACACCAATGTCGTCGTCGCAGCCATGCGAAGTCCGTCCGGCGCGTCGGCGGAAATCCTGCGGGCCGCAAGACGCGCCGAGGTGGTTCTCCTCGCCAACGTGGCCCTGGCGCTTGAGTATGAGGCGGTTTGCCGCCGGCCCGAACATCGATTGGCGGCCGGGCTGGAGGCGAGAGAGGTGGATGTGTTCCTGGACGCGGTGATCGCGATGATGGAACCGGTCGAGACGCATTTCATGTGGAGGCCGCAATTGCGCGATCCCGCCGACGAGTTCGTCCTGGACGCCGCGGTCAACGGGAGGGCGGCGGCGATCGTCACGTTCAATCGGCGCGACTTCGGGCGCGCGCCAGCGCGCTTCGGCTTCGAGGCGCTCAACCCGGCCGAGACCATCTGGAGGATAAGGCAATGAAAACGAGTTCCGCTGTCTATCCCCTGCGCCTTCCGCTTTCGGTCAAGACGGAGGTCGAGCGCCGCGCCAAGGCCGACGGGACGAGCGTCAACCAGTTCGTCGCCACCGCGGTGGCCGAAAAGCTCGCCGTCCTGCGAACCGCCGCCTGGTTCACCGAGCGGCGCGAGCGGGCCGATTTCACCGCCTTCGACGCCCTGATGGCGCGGCAGGGCGGCGAGACTCCGCGCGCCGACGACACAGTCACCTGACCCCGCTTGAACGACGCCCCCAAAGCCTCCACATAAACTTCCGAACAACGCCGCCTTGCCGGGCGGACGGGCGGCCCGACTCGGCTCAGGGTCGAATGGGCGAGGTCGCTTACATCATCGAGATCCGTCAAGGCGCCGCGCGCGTATGGAATTCGCGCCCGCCCAAGGAGTGAACGCATCATGTCCGAGATAAAAACCCTCCCCGTCCTGCCTCTGCGCGACATCGTCGTCTTTCCGCACATGGTGGTGCCCCTCTTCGTGGGCCGCGAGAAATCGGTGCGCGCCCTGGAAGAGGTGATGAAGGCCGACAAGCAGATCCTGCTGGTGACCCAGAAGGACCGCGACGAGGATGACCCAGCTCCGGCCGACATCTTCGAGATAGGCGTCCTGGCCAGCGTCCTGCAGCTCCTCAAACTCCCCGACGGCACGGTGAAGGTGCTGGTGGAAGGCCGCGCCCGCGCCGCGGTGCTGAAATTCACCGGCCGCCAGGAGTTCTACGAAGCGCAGATCGCCGCCATCGTCGAGGAGGCGGGCGAGGCGCACGAGGCCGAGGCCCTGTCGCGCGCCGTGGTCGATCAGTTCGAAAATTACGTCAAACTGAACAAGAAGGTGCCCCCAGAGGCCCTGGCCGCCATTCCGCAGATCACCGAGCCGGGCAAGCTCGCCGACACCATCGCCGCCCATCTTGCGGTGAAGATCGCCGACCGCCAGCAACTGCTGGAAATCTTCAACGTCGGCAAGCGGCTGGAAAAGGTGTTCGCCCTGATGGAAGGCGAGATCAGTGTGCTGCAAGTCGAAAAGAAGATCCGCAGCCGCGTCAAGCGCCAGATGGAGAAGACCCAGCGAGAATACTATTTGAACGAACAGATGAAGGCCATCCAGCGCGAGCTGGGCGAACACGACGACGCCCGCGACGAATTGGTCGAGCTGGAAAAGCGCATCAAGAAGGTCAAGCTTTCCAAGGAGGCCCGCGCCAAGGCCGAGAGCGAGCTCAAGAAGCTGCGCAACATGAGCCCGATGTCGGCGGAATCCACCGTGGTGCGCAACTATCTCGACTGGCTGCTGTCCATCCCGTGGGGCAAATCCAAGTCAAAGCCCATCGACATCGTCCGCGCCGAGGAGATCCTGGAGGAGGACCACTACGGCCTGGAGAAGGTCAAGGAACGCATCCTCGAATACCTCGCCGTCCAGGCGCGCACCGGCGCCTTGAAAGGGCCCATCCTCTGCCTCGTGGGCCCGCCCGGGGTCGGCAAGACCTCGCTCGGCCGCTCGATCGCCAAGGCGACGGGGCGCGAATTCGTGCGCCTTTCCCTGGGCGGCGTGCGCGACGAGGCCGAAATCCGCGGCCACCGGCGCACCTACATCGGCTCCATGCCCGGCAAGATCGTTCAGTCGATGAAAAAGGCCAAGACCACCAACACCTTCTTCCTCCTCGACGAGATCGAGAAGATGGGGGCCGACTGGCGGGGCGATCCTTCCAGCGCCCTTCTGGAGGTGCTCGACCCGGAACAGAATTCAAACTTCAACGACCATTACCTCGAGGTGGACTACGACCTTTCCAACGTGATGTTCGTCACCACCGCCAATTCCCTGAACATGCCCCAGCCACTGATGGACCGCATGGAGATCATCCGCATTCCCGGCTACACCGAGGACGAAAAGGTCGAGATCGCCCGGCGCCACCTGCTGCCGAAACTGGCCAAGGATCACGGTCTCAAGGAAGGCGAATGGACGGTGCCGGACGCCGCCATCCGCGACCTCATCCGCTACTACACCCGCGAGGCCGGCGTCCGCTCGCTTGAGCGCGAGATGGGCAATCTTGCGCGCAAGGCGGTGCGCGACATGGCCAAGGAGCAGCTTCTCGCCGTCACCATCGACGACGAACGCCTGGCCAGATACGCCGGGGTGCGCAAATTCCACTACGGCGCCACCGACGAGGAGGATCAGGTGGGCATCGTCACAGGCCTCGCCTGGACCGAGTTCGGCGGCGACATCCTCACCATCGAGGCGCTCAAGATGAGCGGCAAGGGGCGGATGTCGATCACCGGCAACCTCAAGGAGGTGATGAAGGAATCCATCGCCGCCGCCGCTTCTTTCGTGCGCGCCCGCGCGCCCCGGTTCGGCATCAAGCCCACCGCCTTCGACAAGACCGATGTCCACGTCCACGTTCCCGAAGGCGCGACGCCCAAGGACGGACCTTCGGCCGGGGTCGCCATGGCCGTGGCGATCATCTCGGTTCTCACCGGCGTTCCGGTGCGCAAGGACCTGGCCATGACCGGCGAGATCACCCTGCGCGGCCGGGTCCTGCCGATCGGCGGCCTGAAGGAAAAGCTGCTGGCCGCCCTGCGCTCCGGCATCAAGACCGTGCTGATCCCGGCCGAGAACGCCAAGGATCTGGCCGAGGTGCCCGAGAACGTGAAGGCCGGCCTGGAGATCATCCCGGTCGCCACCGTCGACCAGGTCCTTGCCCTCGCCCTCACAGCTCCCCTGGTCCCGATCGAATGGCGCGAGGAAGACGAAATCCCGGCCGTCGTCGTCCCGATCGTCGACGACACCGTCGGGGGATTGGTGATCACGCACTAGCGGCCATCGCTCTCTTCCCCCTCTGGGGGAAGTGGCGCGAAGCGCCGAAGGGGGCTCTTGCCGCGACACCGCGCGCGCCGGCCCCCATCCCGGCCTTCGGCCGTACTTCCCCCAAAGGGGGAAGAGAGGTTTTTTCCGAGCGCTCTTGTGTCGCCCGCTCCACAAGCCATAGTCTTTCCGTTTCGAGGAAAAGGCGCGCTTCGCAGCGCTCGGGGCAGGGGAGACAAACCGATGACCAAGGCTGAACTCGTCGCCGAGATCGCCGAAAAGGCGGGCCTCAGCCGGCCCCAGGCCCGGGACGCCCTGGACGCCTTCGTCGCCACGGTCACCGCGTCGCTGAAAGCGGGCCGGCCGATCCGGCTGGTGGGGTTTGGCAGCTTCGTTCCTGTGCGCCGGGCGGCCGGCGTGGCCCGCAATCCCAAGACCGGGGCGAAGGTCGATCGCGCGGCCGCGACCACCGCCCGCTTCCGCATCGGCGAGAGCCTGAAAAACGCTCTCAATTAAGGCCCCGCGGGGCGGCTAGCTCAGTTGGTCAGAGCGCCTGGTTT